>CAYLSX010000001.1:0-3090 GCA_964386685.1 uncultured Woeseiaceae bacterium
TCGATTTCAAAATGCCTGCTGACATCACTGTAGCTGAGGTCTCCCTCATCGGTGAGGCCGGTCTCCTCCCGTAGCTCCCGGACGGCTGCCTCGGCGTGTGTTTCCTCATGCTTGAGGCTGCCGGTTACCGACTGCCAGAATTCGAAGGGTTCGCGCCTCTTGAGTAAGAGAACTTGTGCGTCGTCGCTGTGCACAACAACGAGTACCGATACAGGCCGTCTGGCCGCGGTCATTCGGTACGAGGCGCTCGCAGCCGAATACCGGTTTCCTTGAGTTGTTCGGCCGACACCTGGCTCGGCGCATTGGTCAACGGGCAACTGGCGGTTTGCGTTTTCGGAAATGCGATGACGTCACGAATGCTCTCTGCGCCGGCCATCAGCATGACGATTCGGTCCAGGCCGAAGGCGATTCCGCCATGCGGCGGGCAACCGTATTGCAGTGCCGTCAACAGGAATCCGAACTTCTCCTCGGCTTCCTCTTTGCTGATTCCGAGCAGGTCGAATACTGCAGCCTGCATCGCCCTGTTGTGTATGCGAATCGAGCCGCCACCGATTTCGGAGCCGTTCAAGACGATGTCATAGGCGCGTGACAGAACACTGCCGGGGTTCGCTTTCAATTCATCGGGGTCGTCAGTCGAAGGGGCAGTGAACGGATGATGCAGCGACGTCCAGCGAGCGGTCTTATGATCTTTTTCGAACATCGGAAAATCGACAACCCAGAGTGGCTGCCAACCGTCGGCAATGAGGCCCTGGTCTTCGCCCAGCTTCACGATTAATGCACCCAGCGCGTCATTGACGATGTGCGCTTTGTCAGCGCCGAAGAAAATCAGATCGCCGCTCTCTGCAGCAGTGCGCTCCATGATGCCGGCCACGGCATCGTCCGGCAGGAACTTGAGTATCGGTGACTGTAGTCCGTCGCGCCCGCTGGAAGCGTCGTTAACCTTGATGTAAGCGAGACCCTTGGCGCCGAAACGGCTGACGAAGTCGGTGTAGTCGTCGATTTCCTTGCGGCTCAGCTGGCTGCCGCCGGGCAAGCGCAATGCGGCAACACGCCCTTCCTCATCCTTGGCGGGGCCGGCAAATACCTTGAATTCAACAGACTCCATCAAGTCTGCGACCTCAACAAGTTCCAGCGGTATGCGCAGATCGGGTTTGTCGGTGCCAAATCGCCGCATCGCCTCGGCGTGGGCCATGCGAGGAAACGGTTGCGGCAGATCGACCTCCATGACCTGCTTGAACAAGGTCCGAAGCAACTCTTCCATGGCGCCCGTCACGTCATCTTCTACAACAAAACTCATTTCGACATCGAGTTGCGTGAACTCCGGCTGGCGGTCCGCACGCAGGTCTTCGTCACGGAAGCAACGAACAATCTGATAGTAGCGATCGAGACCGGACATCATGAGCAGCTGTTTGAATATCTGTGGCGACTGCGGCAGCGCGAAAAACTTACCTGCGTGAGTTCGGCTCGGAACAATGTAGTCGCGCGCGCCCTCGGGAGTCGCCCGCGTCAACATCGGTGTTTCGACATCGATGAAGCCGTTTGCGTCCAGGAAATTACGCATTGCCTGCGTGACCCGATGTCGAAGTCGCAGGTTTTCCAGCATGTTCTCGCGGCGAAGATCCAGGTACCGGTACTTCAGGCGCACCTCTTCGTTGGCATGCTCGTCGTGATGGAATGGCGGCGTCTCGGAATCGTTGAGTGTCGTCAATTCCTGAGCGAGGACCTCGACCTTGCCCGTCGCCATGTTTGGATTGACGGTTCCTTCGGGTCGCGGCCTGACCAGTCCCTTGACAGCAAGAACATACTCTCCGCGAATCCGTTCTGCTTCGGCGAATATATCCGGCGTATCGGGATCGAACACAACTTGCAGCAGGCCCTCGCGGTCTCGCAGGTCGACGAAGATCACACCGCCGTGATCACGGCGGCGGTGAACCCAGCCCGTAACGGAGATTTGCTCTCCGATCAGGCTGTCATCAACTTGTCCGCAATAGTGGCTGCGCATGGTGGAATCCGGATAAAAATGAGGCGGAATGGTAAGGGCTGCTCTCGTTGTCTGCAATAGCATCGGCGAGAGTTTTTAGTCCTCCGCCGGTAATTTCAACGGCAACTCACCGATCTGATCATTGCGCCAGGTCGGAACGACCACGCCCAGCGAGACGATCATTTTGAATGCTTCATCGATTTCCATGTCGAGTTCGATGATGTCTTTCTTCGGCACGATGATGATGTAGCCCGACGTTGGATTTGGGGTCGTTGGAACAAAAGTGCAAACGACCGGTTCTCCTGTTCGCTCCTGCACCTCGCCAAGACTGGTCGCCGTCTGGAACGCCAGGCTGTAGATGCCTTTCCTGGGATACTCGATCAACAGCACTTTCTTGAATGACTGGCCCGAATCCGAGAAAACAATCTCGACAAATTTCTTGGCCGCCGAATAAATCGACCGCACTACCGGAATTCGCTCCAGCAGAGCCTCCCAGAAACTGACCAAGCTGCGACCGATAAAATTTGTAGCAAGCAGGCCAGTGATTAACACGACCAACAAGGTCAGGACCAGCCCCAATCCCGGAATCGCGAATCCCAACCATTCTTCGGGACGATACTGTTCGGGAACCAAGCGCATGCTCCTGTCCATCAAGCCGATAAAAAATCTGCCGATGAAGATTGTGACGCCCAGGGGAATCCAGACGAGGAGTCCAGCCACGAAATAGCGGCGAAATGCTTTCATTCAAAATGCCTGGCAGTTTGATCTAGGCGGAGTCTACCTTGCCACCCGATTTCTTGTCGGGTGATTTTTTGGCCTTTGTGCTGCTCTTGCTGTCGTCCTTGGTAGATTTGGCTTGCTTCTTTTCGGCTTTCGACGGTTCCGCATCGCTCTTCGCCAGATTGCGCTGATTGTCCTTCTTGAAGTCGGTCTCGTACCAGCCCTCGCCTTTCAGGCGAAAGCGGGGAGCAGAAATCAATTTCTTGAGGCCGGCTTCGCCGCAAGACGGACAGAAGACAAGTGGTTCCTCGTCCATCTTTTGCAATGCGTCCAGCGTGTGGTCGCAAATCTTGCAGGCATACTCGTAAATCGGCATGCAATCGCCTCCT
>CAYLSX010000001.1:3190-73722 GCA_964386685.1 uncultured Woeseiaceae bacterium
CGTGTGGTCGCAAATCTTGCAGGCATACTCGTAAATCGGCATGCAATCGCCTCCTTAGGCTGCGTTTTCGAACTCCAGCTGCTGGCCCTTGACGCCGACTTCGATGACATCGCCCGGCTTGAATTTACCCTGCAGTATCTCCTGCGCCAGCGGATTCTCGACCTGCTGCTGGATTGCTCGCTTCAATGGACGGGCACCGTACACGGGATCGAAGCCGGCCTCTGCCAACCTGTCTCTGGCGGCATCAGACAGATGAATCTGCATCTCGCGATCGGCTAGACGAGCTTGCAGATACGCGAGCTGAATATCGACGATGCTGCGAATATGCTCGCGGCTGAGCGGGTGAAAGACCACCACGTCGTCGACGCGATTGATGAACTCGGGCCGGAAATGTGTGCTGACGATTTCCATGACCGCGGACTTCATCGTCTCGTAGTTGTCTTCGCCGGCGAGTTCCTGAATCAGCTGCGAGCCGAGATTGGACGTCATGACGATTACCGTGTTGCGGAAATCGACGGTGCGACCCTGACCGTCTGTCAGGCGGCCATCATCCAGCACCTGCAGCAAAACATTGAATACGTCGGGATGTGCTTTCTCGACTTCGTCCAGCAGGATGACCGAATAAGGACGCCGACGGACCGCTTCCGTCAGATAGCCGCCTTCGTCGTAGCCAACATAGCCGGGGGGCGCGCCGATGAGGCGAGCCACCGAGTGCCTTTCCATGAACTCGGACATATCGAGGCGCACCATCGCGTCATCTGTGTCAAACAGAAAATGGGCCAAGGCCTTGGTCAGCTCGGTCTTGCCTACGCCAGTGGGACCGAGAAACAGGAATGAGCCGACCGGTCTGTGTGGGTCGGACAGGCCTGCCCGCGAACGCCGTATGGCGTTCGAAACGGCAGTGATCGCCTCGTCCTGGCCGACAACACGGCCCTGGATCACAGACTCCATCGCCAGCAGCTTTTCCTTTTCGCCCTCGAGCATCTTCGACACCGGGATACCGGTCCACTTCGAGACGATCTCGGCAACTTCCTCGTCGGTGACATTGTTGCGAAGCAGGGTTGTCTCTTTCTTCTCCGCTTTGAGGGCATCCTCGAGCTGTTTTTCGAGCTCGGGTATCTTGCCGTACTGGAGTTCGGACATTCGCGTCAGGTCATTTGCACGATGTGCCGTCTCCAACTCCAGGCGTGCGCGCTCGAGTTCTTCCTTGAGATGTGTCGTGCCCTGCATCGCGGCCTTTTCTGACTTCCACACCTCCTCGAGGTCCGCAAACTCCTTTTCAAGGACTGCGAGCTGCTCATCAAGGTCTTTTAAACGCTTTTTCGAGGCGTCGTCGGATTCCTTCTTCAGCGCTTCGCGCTCTATTTTTAGCTGGATGACCCGCCGCTCCAACTTGTCCATTTCTTCAGGCTTGGAGTCGATTTCAATGCGAATGCGCGACGCAGCCTCGTCGACCAGGTCGATCGCCTTGTCGGGGAGCTGGCGGTCGCTGATATAACGATGCGACAGAGTCGCCGCAGCGACGATTGCCGGATCCGTTATTTCGACACCGTGATGGACCTCGTAACGCTCTTTCAGACCACGAAGTATCGCGATCGTGTCCTCGACGGTTGGTTCCTCCACCAGCACTTTTTGGAAACGCCGTTCGAGGGCGGCGTCTTTCTCCAGGTACTTGCGATATTCGTCCAGCGTCGTTGCGCCAACGCAATGCAACTCGCCGCGCGCCAGTGCCGGTTTCAACATGTTGCCGGCATCCATCGATCCCTCCGCTTTACCGGCGCCGACCACCGTATGAAGCTCATCGATGAACAGAATGATCTGGCCCTCCTGCTTGGCGAGGTCGTTCAATACGGCTTTGAGCCGCTCTTCGAACTCGCCGCGAAACTTGGCACCAGCAATCAATGCGCCCATATCGAGCGACAAGATGCGCTTGCCGCGCAGCCCTTCAGGAATTTCATTGTTGACGATGCGCTGCGCCAGCCCTTCGACGATGGCGGTCTTGCCGACGCCCGGCTCGCCGATCAGGACAGGATTGTTCTTGGTGCGCCGTTGCAGAATCTGGATGGTGCGACGGATTTCGTCATCGCGACCGATAATGGGATCAAGCTTTCCCTGCTCGGCGCGTTCGGTCAGGTCAATCGTGTATTTCTCCAGCGCCTGGCGGGTATCTTCGGCATTGGCGTCGTTTACCTGTTGTCCGCCTCGGAGCTCGTCAATGGCTTTTTCGATGGCGCCGCGTACTGCGCCTGTCTGTTCCAGAATCTTGAGGAGAGATGACTTGTCGTTCATTGCCGCGAGTACGAACAACTCGCTGGAAATGTACTGATCGCCTCTTTCCTGGGCGAGCTTGTCTGTCAGGTTCAAAAGCTTGCCGAGCTCATTGCCGATATGGACGTCCCCGCCGGTGCCCTCGACGCGCGAAAGTCTGTCCAGCGCATCGCCAAGCTGCGAGCGGAGCAGATTGACCTTAACCCCTGACTTTGTCAGCAGGCCGCGGGCCGACCCACCCTGCTGGTCCAGCAGCGCCACCATGACATGGGCCGGTTCTATGAACTGATGATCCATGCCGACGGCCAGAGACTGAGCCTCGGCCAGCGCCATCTGAAATTTGCTTGTCAATTTATCCATTCGCATGAGAAAACCCGATCTTGCAAGGAAACTGCGCATTAAATTGAGCCATATCAGGCCAATTCAAGCGGAAAATCACTGTCTTTCCCGGCGGTATATGAATGTCGCCATACGGCCGCAGCGCCCGTCTCGCCGAAAGGAAAAGAAACGCTCGCGCTCGCCATGAGTGCAGGAACCACCTCCGAATACCTGCGTGACGCCACAGTCTTGCAAACGCAGCGTCGCCAGGCCACACAGGTCAGCCTGCCAACGGCCGCGGCTATTCGCCGAGAAACAGGCTTCGGCAGCCTCAGACTGGTCTATGAACTGCTCGCGGACCTCATCCCCCACTTCGAAGGCGGGCTGAGAAATGGCCGGGCCGAACCATGCCATTATCTGTTCTGCGGGCGACTCAAGAGATGCGACAGTCGCCTCGAGGATGCCGGCACTCAATCCACGCCAGCCGGCATGCGCTGCCGCGACCGTTGAGCCGCTCGACGTGGTCATAAGAACCGGCAGACAATCGGCAGTGAGAACGGCACAAACCACGCCGGCAGCCGTAGCGACCATCCCGTCTGCCTCTGCTGTAGATTGCAGCGAGTTGCCCTCGGCAACGGAATTACCGTGCACCTGCTTGAGCCAGTTGGGCTCCGAGGGCAGTGAAAGTTGCGATCGGAATCGACGGCGATTCTCGGCCACCTCGGCAGAATCATCGCCGACTTGGTCGGCCAGATTCAACGCAGCGAATTCGCCGCTGCTCACGCCGCCCGTCCTGAGCGTCGTGCCACCGATTACGTTGTCAGGCGCAGGCCAGTCGGCCGCGATCCACGTTACGCTCACTTCGATTTCTGCAGACCTGCATGCTCGCGCAGCGCGTCGAGCAGGTCCTGAAAGTCTGCCGGTGGTGGCGCTTCCAATTCGAGCTGCTCGTTTGTCACGGGATGCAGGAGTTTCAGGCGCGTGGCATGCAGCGCCTGCCGGCGGAATTTTCTAAGCGATTCGATAAGTCTGTCACTGGACGCGGGCGGCAACGCCATGCGACCGCCATAGACCGGGTCGCCGACAAGCGCGTGGCGCCGGTATGCGAAATGCACACGAATCTGGTGTGTTCGTCCGGATTCGAGCTCGACACTTATATATGTGTGCGCCTTGAGTCGTTCGAGCACGCGATACCGCGTTACGGCCGGCTTTCCTTTTTCCTGCACACTCATGCGCAATCGATCGACTGGATGGCGGGCGATCGGCGCGTCGATGGTACCGCCACCGGTCAGGACTCCGTTGCAGATGGCGAGATATTGTCGGGAAATTTCCCGCGCCGCCAGCATGCGCACGAGGGACGTATGCGACTGCAATGTCTTGCCGACGAGCAAGAGGCCGCTGGTATCTTTGTCGAGCCGGTGAACGATGCCGGCTCGCGGTAACTCCGCGACGCCAGGCACCCTGTGAAGCAGCCCATTCATCAGCGTGCCACGCAGATTGCCAGCACCCGGGTGAACGACCAGGCCGGCAGGCTTGTTGACGACCAGCACATCGTCGTCCTCGAAGCGGATGTCGAGCTCCATCGGCTCGGGAGCGCTGACGACGCCCAACTCCTCTGACGGCTGCAAGGCCACGGTCTCACCGCCCGACACCGGGTCTCTGGGCCTCATCTCGCTACCGTCGATGGTTACGAAACCCTGCAAAATCCAGCTTTTCAGCCGGCTGCGAGAATATTCCGGAAACATCATGGCCAGGGCCTGGTCAAAGCGCTTACCGGCTAGCTCATCAGGAACCGTTTTTGTCTGGGAATCTTCCGCCATGCGGGCGCTCAGGTTTGTTTGCTGGCAACGGCTAAGTTTACGGTATACTCGCCCGCTTGGCCGATTTCTCACATAGCGAAGCAGGCGGCCAGTCATCTCGTTTTAAAAAGAATCTAGATCGCAAATGAACAAAGTTTCCAAAACTACCGGGATTCTCGCATCCCTTATCGCCTTTGGCTTGTTCTCCGGCTGTGCCGGCGACCGTGAAGAATACGATGCGATACGCGATATCACCGAAGCCTACGAACTCGCGCTGAAAGCGATGAATGGCCAGAATTACCGTAAGGCCATCACCATATTCGAAGCGCTGCAGGCCCGCTTTCCATTCAGCGAATTTGCCAAGCAGATTCAACTCGAGCTGATGTACTGCTACTACAAGATCGACCGGCAGGATGAAGCCATCAGCGCTGCAGATCAGTTCTTGCGTGAAAATCCGACGCATGCCAGAGTCGATTACGCGCTCTACATCAAAGCGCTGACCTATTTCGAAAGAGACCCCAATTTTCTCGAGCGCTGGTTCAGACGAGATCTTGACGCCCGACCACCGCGCGATGGCGAATTGGCGTTCTCCTTATTAAAACGCCTTGTCGAAAGATATCCTGCAAGCCCGTATGCCGAGGACGCACAACAGCGTCTCGTCTATCTGAAGAATCGCCTTGCCGCGTACGAGAACTATGTTGCGCGTTTCTATCTCGAGCGTGGTGTTTATGTAGCGGCGCTGAATCGCGCCAAGGGAGCGATTGAATTATACAACGGTGCGGATAGCGGCCGGGAGTCGCTCGACATAATGGCATCGGCCTACGAAGGCCTCGGCATGACGAATCTGGCCACAGACACGCGACGCGTGTTGCACGCAAACTTTCCGAACGAAGGCTAACCGGGAAACTGGTATCCGGAAGTGATCGGATAGCGCCAATCCCGCCCGAAGGCGCGACTACTGATTCGAATTCCAGGCGGTGCCTGCCTGCGTTTGTATTCGTTACGTTTGACCAGTTCCAGGATGCGAATGACAACATCCTTTTCGAAGCCGAGAGCGGCGATTTCCTCGACGGACAGGTCTTCTTCGATAAATGCCTCGAGGATCGGGTCGAGAACGTCGTATTCGGGCAGGGAATCGCTGTCCTTCTGATTGGCTCTCAGTTCCGCCGACGGTGGCCTGGTCAGTACTCGTTCGGGAATCACCTGGCCGACTGAATTGCGATATCTGGCCAGGCGATACACCAACGATTTGCTGCAATCCTTTATCGGCGCAAAACCGCCCGCCATGTCGCCATACAAGGTCGCATAGCCCACCGCCATCTCACTTTTGTTTCCCGTCGTCAGCAACATTCGGCCTGTCTTGTTCGAAATCGCCATCAACAACATGCCCCGGCATCTCGCCTGTATGTTTTCTTCTGTCGCGTCTTCGGCCAGCCCCTTGAAGACATCGGCCAGTTGTTTCCTGGTGGCCTCGACCATTGGCTCGATCGGAATGACGTCGTAGTGAACGCCGAGTCCGCTGGCTACCGCGGCCGCGTCCTCCTGACTCATCGTGGATGTAAACCGGTACGGCATCATGACCGCGGCAACGCGCTCCGAGCCGATCGCATCACAGGCGATCGCAAGGATCAGCGCAGAATCGACACCACCGGACAAACCGAGAATGACGCCGGGAAAGCCGTTTTTTTCCACGTAATCCCGGGTACCCGTCACCAGTGCCTCGTACACGCTTTGTTCCGTCGGCAAGATTGCTGCCACCGCGCCGGCTTGCGGCACCGCGCCCGATGACGTCGCGGTCATGACGACGCTGTGCAGTCCCTCAATGAATGGATCTGCCCGAAACGCGATCTCGCCATCCGCGTCCATGGCAAACGATCCGCCGTCGAATACAAGTTCGTCCTGGCCACCAACCATGTTCAGATAAACGACCGGAATCCTGATCTCCTGCACCCGGTCGTGTACCACGGTTTCGCGTTTCAGCTGACTGTCCAGTTCGTAGGGCGAACCGTTGATAACCACAATGAATTCCGCACCTGCAGCCTTCGCGGCGGCGGCTGGTTCCGGCCGCCAGACGTCCTCACAAATATTGAGGCCGATGCGAACGCCATTCAGGGAAAACACGGCCGCGTCATGGCCTGCCTTGAAATATCGCTCTTCGTCAAATACGCGGTAGTTCGGCAGCAGGCGTTTCTTGTAATGGGCAAGAATCTCGCCATCCTGAAAAACAGCACAGCTGTTGCAGATGTGGTCGTTGGAATATTCCGGGAAGCCGACGAGCATCGCGATTCCCTTGACGGAACTGCATATCTCCTCCAGTGCTTCGTCGACTCGGCGTTGCAGGCCGGAATGAAACAACAGGTCTTCCGGTGGATAGCCGCTTACGGCGAGTTCAGGAAAGACGATGAGGTCGGCCTGCAGCTCATCACGTGCGCGCGTCGCATAGTCCACAATCTTGCGGGTATTTCCTGCGACGTCGCCGACGAAAAGGTCGATTTGGGCCAGCGCGATGTTGACGGAGTTTTTCATTGCAGTGTCAGGCAATGTATCGGGAATCAGCCGCGACTCAGATTTCCGTCAGTTGCCGAGTAGTTCCAGCATTGTACTGCCAAGCTCGGCCGGTGAGCGGACGGTCGTCGCGCCGGCCGCATCGAGCGCTTTGAACTTGTCAGCGGCTGTTCCCTTGCCGCCGGCAATAATCGCGCCCGCATGTCCCATGCGCTTGCCGGGCGGTGCCGTCACGCCAGCAATATACGCGACGACCGGCTTGGAAAATTCGGATTTCATGTACTCTGCCGCTGCCTCCTCGTCCGTACCGCCGATTTCGCCCACCATGATTACGCCTTTGGTCTCTGCATCTGCCTCAAAGAGCGCGAGGCAGTCGATAAAATCCATACCGCGGATCGGGTCGCCGCCAATGCCTATGCAAGTACTCTGGCCGAGGCCATTCTGAGTCGTCTGATAGACCGCCTCATACGTCAATGTGCCAGATCGGGAAACGACGCCGACTTTGCCCTTCTTGTGAATGAAACCGGGCATGATGCCGATCTTGCATTCGTCCGACGTCATGATTCCCGGGCAGTTCGGGCCGATCAGACGGCTGTCTGCTGACTCTAGTGCCGACTTCACCTTGACCATGTCGAGTACGGGAATGCCTTCGGTAATGCAGACGATTAATCCGACCTGCGCTTCAGCCGCTTCGACTATCGCACTCGCCGCGAACGGGGCAGGCACATAAATCATGCTGACGTCGGCGCCGGTCTCGGCGACCGCTTCTTTCATCGTATTGAATACCGGCACGCCCAGATGCTCCTGGCCACCGCGCCCAGGAGTCACGCCGGCAACCACCTTGGTGCCGTACGCCATGCATTGCTCGGAATGAAAAGAGCCTTGCTTGCCGGTGATTCCCTGACAGATAACCTTGCTATCTTTGTCGACGAGCACACTCATGCTGTCGCCGCGACTGCTTTTTCTGCCGCGTCCGTGAGGTCGTCAGCGGCAATGATGTCCAGGCCGCTGGACGCGAGCAGTTGTCGGCCCCTGATGACGTTCGTGCCTTCAAGGCGCACGATGACGGGTATGCTGACACCGACCTCTTTGACCGCGCTGATGATGCCCTCAGCAATCAGGTCGCAGCGCACGATTCCACCAAATATGTTGACGAGAATCGCGGCAACATTGTCGTTGGAAAGTATTAGTTTGAATGCTTCGGCAACCCGATCACTCGTGGCACCACCACCGACATCGAGAAAATTGGCGGGTTCGCCACCATGAAGCTTGATCAGATCCATGGTTGCCATGGCCAGGCCAGCGCCATTGACCATGCATGCAATATCCCCGTTGAGTGACACATAGCTGAGATCATGTTCGGCCGCCTCGCGCTCCATATCGTCTTCCTGAGACAAATCACGCAATTCGACAAGGCGCTCCTGTCGAAACAGGCTGTTGTCTTCGATGTTGATCTTGGCATCCAGCGAAAGCACATCGCCGTCTTCGGTAATGATTAGTGGATTCACCTCAACGAGGCTTGCATCACATTCGATGAAGAGTTTGTATAGCCGGGTTACGAGTTCGCCAAATTGGGCATTCTGGCTCTCATTGAGGCCTAAACCGGCTGAGAGCTCGGCGATCTGAGTGTCCTGAACGCCCGCCAGCGGCTCGATGGCGACGGTCACGATCTGTTCGGGTGTCTCGGCGGCAACCTGTTCGATGTCCATACCACCTGCGGCAGAGGCGATGAATGTCACCTGGTCGAGTTCGCGATCCACGAGGACGCTCAAATAGAGCTCCCGAGCGATTTTCGACCCCTCCTCGACGTAAACCACGTTCACCGGCAAGCCGTGCGGGCCCGACTGATAGGTTGCAAGCCGCTGCCCGAGCATTTGCGCCGCGAACTGCCCGGCCTCTTGGGCCGATCGGGTCAGCTTTACGCCGCCAGCCTTGCCCCTTCCCCCGGCATGAATCTGGGCTTTCACGACCCAGAGTTCGCCGCCGAGTTCGCGGGCGGCATTCTCTGCCTCTTCCGCAGTCGTTGCAGCAATACCGCGTGGCACCGGGATTCCGAATTCCGCAAACAGCTCCTTCGATTGGTATTCGTGGAGGTTCATTCTTCTGCTTCTTGTTCCTTCTTGGCGAGCGGCGAAAAATCCGCCGTATTTTGTAGGAAAGCCCTCGCATACGCAAAAAAATGGCGCCATAGGCTTTTTTATTTTCTGATTCCACTACAATCGGCACGTCCACCGAGACGAGTGCTCAGCATATTTGATGGAACAGGATGTTACGGCAATTGAGGGAACACCACCGGGTATAGCCCGCGAGCATCGCCCTGCCGAAGAACCGGACCTGACCTGGCGGGTACTCGGCACCCTCAACGTTTTTCGCCTGCTGGTCGCTGTCATGCTGCTCGGGCTCTTCTTCGCCAGCGGCGATCCAAGATTCTTCGGCGATCGTTACCCGGCATTATTTTCGGCGACCGCCGCCGGCTATCTCGTTTTTTCCGTGGTTTCGGGGCTGGCGCTTCGCCAGCGCTGGGTCTCGGCGGGCCTGCAGGCGCTTGCTCAGATCACGGCGGATATTGCGGCGATCGTCATTCTTATGCATGCAAGCGGCGGTATCACCAGTGGCCTCGGTGGCTTGCTGGTGGTCTTTCTCGGCGCCGGCAGCCTGGTTCTGCCATTGCAGGCACCGGTGATTTTCGCCGCGCTCGCTGCGCTGGCAGTACTCGGCGAGCAATTTTTTTCGCAGCTTGGCGGCGTCAGCGATGCTGGAAACTACTCCGCAGCCGGAATCCTCGGGGCAATCATATTCGCGATCTCGATGGCCGTGCGTCCACTCGCCAGGCGCATTCAGATCAGCGAGGCCCTGGCCCGACAGCGCGGCGTCGATCTGGCCAATCTCTCGGAACTGAATGAATACATCGTGCAGCACCTGCGTGAAAGCATCGTCGTGGTAGATGCCGACAACAAAATTCGACTGATGAACGGGTCGGCAGCGCAACTACTTGGCGCTCCGGAGCCCAGTCACGGCCAGCCCTTGTCCAGGGCCTCCGAGGATCTGAACGACTATCTGAACAATTGGCGCGCAGATCCCGCGATCAAGTCACACACCGAATTCACGATGATCGCCGATGACAACAGCGCAAGACTGGCGGCGCATATTGCGTTGCTCGGCAAAGGCGATGGCCGCCAGGGGCCCGTGCTGATATTCGTAGAGGATTCCAGCATCATGAATGCACGCGTCCAGCAGTCGAAGCTTGCCTCGCTCGGCCGCCTGAGCGCCAGTATTGCGCACGAGATCCGTAATCCGGTGGGCGCGATGAGTCATGCCGGCCAGTTGCTGGCGGAATCGGCGCAGCTGTCCGATGACGAGAAGCGCCTGACCGAAATCATCCGCACACATTCCGAACGTGTCAGCCACATCATCGACAACGTGTTGCAGTTGTCACGCCGCGAGTCGAGCCGCCCGGAGCGCTTCCAGCTCGAACCCTGGCTCGAGGACTTCGCACAGGAATTCAGCCGAACGCTGGAGCTCCAGGAAGGTGAGCTGGCCGCGGCCAGCGTCGAGCAAGGACTGGAGGTAAGAATGGATCCGAGCCACCTTCGCCAGGTCCTCTGGAATCTTTGCGACAATGCCGTCAAGTACGCCAGTGAGACCGGTGGCATCCTCGTCGAATTACATGCCGGCCGAATACAGCGGACCGGACAACCGTTTCTCGAAGTCCTTGACCAGGGTCACGGCGTCGACCCCACCACAGTCGATAAGATCTTCGAGCCGTTTTACACTGACCGAAGCGGCGGTACCGGGCTTGGGCTCTATATTTCGCGCGAATTGTGCGAACTCAACCGGGCGACCCTCGTGTACCAGGACAGAGAACAGGGCGGCAGTATATTCAGGGTCGTCTTTGCCGATCCGGATCGCTGGGAATCACTGGACAGTTGATGAACAAACCCTTGGCACTTGTGATTGATGATGAGCCGGACATCTGTGAGCTCCTTGATCTCACGCTGGGCCGTATGGACATCAGCACCGAGACGGCGAATGATGTGAAGTCGGCCAAGGAAATGTTCGCGAACCACAAATTCGACATCTGCTTGACAGACATGCGCCTGCCCGATGGTGACGGTCTCGAACTCGTCGAATGGATGCAGAGCAACGCAAGCGGCGTTCCGGTCGCGGTTATCACGGCCCACGGCAATGTCGAGACGGCCGTGCAGGCTCTCAAGCTGGGTGCCTTCGATTTCATTTCGAAGCCGCTTGATCTGCAAAATCTCAGAAACATCGTAAGGAGCGCATTGAAGCTCGGGGAAGCGCGCCCGGCAGCAGAATCGCGACTGCAGGGCGAATCCCCGGCGATGAGCCAGCTGCGCGAAATGGTGGACAAAGTCGCGCGCAGTCAGGCGCCGGTTCACATCTCGGGGGAATCCGGCACGGGCAAGGAGCTCGTGGCCCGGCTGATTCACGACAGCGGGCCGCGAAAGGATGGGCCATTCGTTCCCGTGAACTGCGGCGCGATACCGTCAGAGCTGATGGAAAGCGAGTTTTTCGGCCATCGCAAGGGATCCTTCACCGGCGCCGTCAGCGACAAAACCGGCCTGCTGCACAGCGCCGCTAACGGCACCCTTTTCCTCGATGAAATTGCCGACCTGCCGCTCGCGATGCAGGTCAAACTACTTCGCGTTATTCAGGAAAAGACCGTTCGGCCAGTCGGCGCATCGGCGGAGGAGTCGATCGATGCCCGATTCCTCTCGGCGACACACAAGAACCTCGCCGAAATGGTCGCCAACGGGGATTTTCGTGAGGATCTCTATTACCGCATCAATGTGATCGAACTGCACGTGCCGGCCCTGCGCGAACGCGGCAGCGACATTTTGCAGCTGGCTTCACACATTCTTGCCAGACTGGGGTCGGCAGACTTGCGGCTGGACGAGGCTGCCGAAGTGGCACTCATGCAGTATCCATTTCCGGGCAACGTCCGCGAACTCGAAAATATGCTCGAACGGGCCGTGACGCTTTGTACTTCCGGCACGATCAGTGAATCCGACTTGCACCTCCGGCCCGTGAAGTCGGAGCAATCGGAAGACACGGAGCAGCTGCATGTGGCGACGGGTACCGACCTGGGGGACCACATCGAAGATGTGCAGCGACAGGCAATCGTCGATGCCCTGCAGAAGACCCGATACAACAAGACTGCCGCTGCGAAACTGCTCGGCCTGACTTTCCGGCAACTTCGCTACCGCATCAAGAAACTCGGCATCGAATAATCGGGCCGGCGATTCTCCATAATCACAGTCTTGATTCGGCGACTACGGTGACAATTTTTGTCAGCAAGCGACAAAGTTTGCCAGGAAATGCCCATAAACACTGATGGTTCTAGCAGGCGCCCCCGCAGGCCCGACGAAACAATTCTTTATTTAATAATAACTTATGGATTTATCTTCGATTCTGGCACGGGGATTGCTTTATTCATGGTACAGGCGGAAACGCCGTCTATTTATTGAAAGCACTCTCGTACTGTTAGGAGATACAGAAATGAAGAAGGTTCAACAAGGTTTTACGCTTATCGAACTGATGATCGTTGTTGCCATTATTGGTATTTTGGCTGCGATCGCCATCCCCGCTTACCAGGATTACACGATTCGCGCTCAGGTTTCTGAGGGCTTGAATCTGTCTGGTGGCGCTAAAGCTGCTGTCACGGAGTTCTATCAGGACCGCGGTGTGTGGCCGACCGACAATACTGAAGCTGGCCTCGAAACTGCCGCTAACATCATGGGTAAGTATGTTGGCAACGTCGCAGCAGTAGCCAACCAAATTACGGTTACATACGGCAACGACGCGCACGCACTTATTAATGGCCAGAATATTACGCTGACAGCTACTGATAACCTCGGCAGCGTAAGCTGGGCTTGCCTCAGCGGTGGTGTTATTGCTGACAAGCATGTGCCGGCTGCTTGCCGACCGTAAGTTATTTTTACGCAGCCTTAAAGTCTGAGTTTAGGACGACAAAGCCCCGGTTCTGCCGGGGTTTTTTTGCAAAATCTGTAGATCGTTGAGCGTTGCGCCACACTTTGCCGGATGACGCAGGGCCAAGAAACCGTGCGACAATACACGATAGGCTCAGAGGCACTATGATTCCCGACCTGCGACTGTAAAGCAGGACTAACAGGCGATTAGGATGTATCCACGCAATAACGGATTTACACTGATCGAACTGATAATTGTGATTGCGATCATCGGCATCCTGGCGTCTCTGGCGGTGGCCGCATACCAGACCTATACGGTACGAGCCCAGGTCGCCGAGGCGCTCAATTTTGCGGCCGGCGCCAAGGTGCCGATCGTCGATGCCTTCAACATGGGCGGCATTCCGCCAGCAGACCGCGCTGCAGCTGGCATGACCCCGGTGCCGACCGACACCCAGGGCAACTACGTCAGCCAGGTGTCGGTCGTCAACGGCCGTCTCGACATGACTTTCGGAAACAACGTCCACCAGGGCATCTTTGGCGACACCTTGTCGGTGACGCCTTACCAGACGGCCGGCGGAACTATCATCTGGCGCTGCGGCGCTGCACCAGTCCCGACCAATAGCACCGAAATGAACGGTGGCGGTATCGCGGCGGTTCATTTGGCGCCAACTGTCGAGCTTCGCTATTTGCCCGGCACGTGCCGCCCCTAGTCACCGATATGGGTGCCAAAAGGGCGAAACCGGCCATTCAGGCAGGTTTGACTTAATCAAATTTCGTTTGTGTGAACAGCAGCACAAAATCCAGTTGATCCGCGCACTTAGATCAGTGAGACTGTGAAATCCACTGATTCGCGCAGGGCTGGAATCCAGGTTTTTAGGCATGGCAGCAACGGCATCTCAATCCAATCTTTCGGGCCTGCCAAGGCGGCTGGTTCAGGACGGTATCGTCTCTGAAGAAACCGTCCATGAGGCGACCGAAGCCGCCAAAAAAGCGAAGACGCCTCTGGTCGCCTTTCTCGTGGCCAATGACATGGCCGATTCCCGTGCGGTTGCCGTCGCTGCATCACACGAATTCGGTGTGCCATTGCTCGATCTCGACGCCATTGATATAGATCTCGATTGTCTTCGCGCCGTCGATCAGAAGCTATTAAACAAGCACCGGGTTCTGCCGCTCCTAAAACGCGGCCAGCGCCTGTTCCTAGGTGTTGCGGACCCGACCAATCTGCAAGCTATCGACGATGTGAAGTTCCAGACCAGCCTGCGTATCGATCCGGTGGTCGTCGAGCAAGACAAGCTCGAGGAACGTATCAACAAGGCGCTCGAGGCCGTCGATACCAGCATGTCTTCGCTCGAGGACGACGATTTCGATCTCGAAAACCTCGACGTTTCGGGCGGTGACGAAGAGCAGGAAGACGTAACGAAGGACGACATCGAAGCCGCCCCGGTCGTCCGCTTCGTCAACAAAGTTCTTTTGGACGCAATCAAACGCGGTGCGTCCGACGTGCACTTCGAACCGTACGAAAAGCAGTTTCGCGTAAGAACACGGCTGGATGGCGTATTGTCAGAGGTTGCTCAACCACCGGTCGCGCTGGCGAACAAGGTCTGTGCACGACTCAAGGTCATGTCCCGGATGGATATCGCCGAACGCCGCGTCCCGCAGGACGGCCGAATCAAGATGCGCCTGTCGAAGAATCGTGCCATCGATTTTCGAGTCAATACCTGCCCAACCCTGTTTGGCGAAAAGATCGTATTGCGTATTCTCGACCCCAGCAGTGCCAAGCTCGGCATTGACGCGCTGGGATACGAAGACGATCAGAAAGAGATGTATCAGAAGCACCTGGACAAGCCCTATGGCATGATCCTGGTCACCGGGCCGACCGGGTCCGGTAAGACGGTCTCGCTCTACACCGGGCTCAATATTCTGAATACCGAGGCCCGTAATATTTCCACGGCCGAAGATCCGTCGGAAATCAACATGCCGGGTATTAATCAGGTCAACATCAATCCGAAAGTCGGCCTGACATTCGCGTCTTGCCTGCGGGCCTTCCTTCGCCAGGATCCGGACATCATCATGGTCGGTGAGATTCGTGACCTCGAAACGGCCGAGATTGCCATCAAGGCCGCACAAACGGGTCACCTTGTCCTCTCGACTCTGCATACGAACGACGCTCCCCGCACGCTGACGCGACTCGTCGATATGGGCGTCAAGCCTTACGCGATTGCAACCTCTGTCAGCCTGATTATCGCGCAGCGGCTGGCGCGACGACTGTGCGACAACTGTAAGGAAGTCAGAGAAGTTCCTCGCGAAGCACTTGAAAAGGAAGGCTTCGAGGCGGAAGACATCGACGACGGTCTGACAATTTTCGGGCCAGTCGGCTGCAAGTCATGCAACGATGGTTACAAAGGTCGTCTCGGCATCTTTCAGGTGATGGAAGTGTCAGAGACGATGGGCAAAATTATCATGGCAGATGGCAACGCTATGCAGATTGCGGAGCAGGCTGCAAACGAAGGCGTCATCGATTTGCGTCGTGCCGGACTGAACAAAGTCAAGGAAGGTACTACCAGCCTTGAGGAAATCAACCGGGTTACTATTGAATAGCGTAATCCCCCAAATATTGGAAGAGAACTACAATGGCTGAATCAGCGGTAATGGGCAAAGTACCCTTTCTTTGGGAAGGTACGGACCGTAAGGGCAACAAGATCAAGGGCAAGAGCATGGCGCCGGACGAGGCGCAGGTGCGTGCCGATCTGCGCCGTCAGGGTGTTGTTCCCAGCAGGATCAAGAAACAGAGTCGAGGCCTTAAACGCGGCAGCGCCATAACGACCGCCGATATTGCGATATTCTCTCGCCAGCTGGCAACGATGCTTTCCGCGGGTATTCCGCTCGTGCAGGCGCACGAAATCGTCGGCCACGGGCATGAGAACCCAGCGATGCAGAAGTTGATTCTTGCAGTCAAAGCAGATGTCGAGGGCGGCAGTGCGCTTGCCGAGGCACTCTCCAAGCACCCGCTTTACTTTGACGACCTGTTTGTCAACCTCGTGTCGGCAGGTGAACAGGCTGGTGCTCTTGAGACCTTGCTGGATAAGATCGCGACGTACAAAGAAAAGACCGAAGCGATCAAGAAAAAGATCAAGAAGGCAGTTACCTATCCAGCCGCGGTGCTGGTGGTCGCTTTCGTCGTAACGATTATTCTTCTGATTTTCGTAATCCCGGCTTTTGAAGACCTGTTCAAGGGCTTCGGCGCAGATCTTCCGGCGTTTACCAGAATGGTCATCGACCTGTCGGTCTTTGTCCGGACGCAAGGTTGGATACTGGCCATCCTCTTTGGCGCCGCCGTAGCCTCGTTTTTTTACTTCAAGAAGCGCTCACGTCCGATGCGGCATTTCCTGGATCGCATGGCGCTCAAGATGCCGATTGTCGGCCCGATCCTTGTGAAGGCCGCCATCGCACGATACGCGCGTACATTATCGACCATGTTCAGTGCCGGCGTACCCCTCGTGGAAGCGCTGGAATCCGTCGCCGGAGCGACCGGTAACATCGTCTATGAGATCGGCGTCCTGAGGATGAAAGACGAAGTAGCCACCGGTCAGCGCTTGCAGCAGGCCATGGAAAACACCGATCTGTTCCCCAATATGGTCATCCAGATGATCGCAGTTGGCGAGGAATCCGGTTCTTTGGACGAGATGTCGTCCAAGGTCGCGGATTTTTACGAAGAAGATGTCGACAACGCGGTCGACAACTTGAGTTCACTGCTCGAGCCGCTGATCATGGCGATTCTCGGCGTGCTCGTTGGTGGGTTGGTTGTCGCTATGTATCTGCCGATCTTCAAGATGGGTTCCGTTATTTAAGGACATATCGTTGCAGACGATCTATTGTAAACGGCGCCGCGAGGCGCCGTTTCTACTTGCATAGAGAACCACCATGCAGGAATTATTTTCGAATTCGCCGCTGACCTTTGTCGCAATGGTGTTCATTCTGTCGCTTTTGATTGGCAGCTTCCTGAACGTCGTGATCTACAGGCTGCCGATCATGATGCAGCGGGAATGGCGCGACCAGTGTCAGGAACTTGCCGAGACACCGGTCACAGAAACTCCGCCAGGACGATTCGATCTCGTTTTCCCGCGATCCAGTTGCACCTCCTGTGGTGCGCAGATTACGGCACTGCAGAACATACCTATCCTGAGCTATCTGATACTGCGTGGAAAATGCGCTAGCTGTGGCAATGCGATCTCGAAGCGCTACCCAATCGTCGAGGCGACGACTGCAGTCCTGACCGCCATCGTCGCCTGGCGCTTCGGCTTTGGCTGGGAAGTTGCGGGCGCGATTGCCCTCACCTGGGCGCTGATTGCGGTCAGCGTTATCGATATCGATCACCAGCTCATCCCTGACTCGATCTCCTTGCCGTTCATCTGGATCGGTCTGATGCTAAGCCTGTTTCATCCGCTGGCCGGGGCTGAGGTCCTGTTCATCGATGCCGGAACAGCGATTGTCGGTGCCGTAGCCGGGTACCTGAGCCTGTGGTGCGTTTATCAGCTGTTTCTCCTGATGACGGGCAAGGAAGGCATGGGTTACGGAGACTTCAAATTACTCGCCGTGCTGGGCGCCTGGCTCGGCTGGCAGATGCTGCCCCTTATCATCTTGTTGTCCGCAGTTGTCGGTGCAACTGTCGGTATCACAATGATCATCGTCCGGCGACACGACCGCAACATACCGATTCCGTTCGGCCCCTATCTCGCAGCCGCGGGCTGGATCGCGATGCTCTGGGGCGATCAGATTGTCTCGGCTTATCTCGATTATATGAGTTGACGTGGACCGTCCTCTTCGCATCGGCTTGACGGGCGGCATTGCAAGCGGCAAAAGCACGGTCGCAGATCTGTTCGCCGAGCACGACGTGCCGATCATCGATACGGATGTCATTGCCCGTCAGCTCGTGCAACCGGGAATGCCGGCTCTTGACGAGATTCGCACAGCCTTCGGTGACGATGTCTTCGATTCGCAGGGTCAGCTCGATCGTGCTTGCATGCGAGAAGTCGTATTCTCCGATGCATCCCGACGCGAGCAACTCGAGTCGATCCTGCATCCGCGCATTCGAGACGAGGCGATCGCACAGTCAGGCGCAACTGACGGCCCGTATCAGATCATCGTCGTGCCATTACTCGTCGAATCGCCAATGCGGGACTTTATGGACCGCGTGCTGGTCGTCGATTGTGACGAGGAAACCCAACTCAACCGTCTGCTGGCCCGCGACGCAGAAAACGAAGACCAGGCGCGCCGTATTCTGGCGGCGCAGGCGAGTCGGGCGGACCGCTTAGGTATCGCTGACGACGTCATTTCGAATGACGGTGACCTTGAGACGACACGGCAGCAGGTCGATGCGCTGCACGAGAAATACCTGTCGCGATAAAGCGTCATTTGCCCTGACTGATCGCCTGGCGCAAAATACGCTGCATGGCGGAACCTGCCTCACAAATTGCCCCACCCTACCTCGCTCGCCGGCTTGCCGAGTACGAGCAGCCACTGAATGAGCGTATGAGGACCTTTCTCAGGGTCGAATTCCTCTACCAGCAGCTAATGTATAACAGCGAGATCGACGCCGATTGGGCGACCCGTGCGGCGATGTCCAGTCTGCTGGAAATCATGGCCATTCTTAGCCGCGGAGACGTGCGCAGCGATGTGCATAAGGAACTCGATCATCAGATTGAGAGTCTCGAGCGCTTCGTGAGCCAGCCAGCGGTGGATTCCCGGCGGCTGGAGGCGCTGATGAGGAATCTCCTTGAGAGCCGTAACGACGTCAATGCCGCGGGCACGCGATTTTTGCAGCCATTAAAAGACTGCGAGTTTCTGGCGTCGATCAAACACCGCAGCTCTATTCCTGGCGGCACCTGCGAGTTCGATCTGCCCGAATACAATCATTGGCTCAGACAAGCATTTGAGAGACGTCAGCAGGACTTGCAAACGTGGATAGCTGCGATAAGGCCGGTCTGTGATGCCGTTATCGAGCTGCTTTGGCTGACTCGAGAGAGCACAACTGCCGTCGAGAAGACGGCGATTAACGGCATGTACCAGCACAACATGCAAAAGCACGTTCCATGCCGATTACTTCGAGTCACTTTGGCCGACGACAGCCCCTTGTATCCCGAAATCAGCGGCAGTCAGCATCGCTTTACCATTCGATTTCTGGAGTGGTCGAGTATCGGCAGCCGTGCCGTTCAAACCGGTCACGACGTGAATTTTTACCTGAGTGTCTGCTGACTGACTCAACGTCGCCGCAGTGCTTCGATTACAGGAGCATCCGCCGGCAACAACAAATCCTCCGCCATCTCCTCCGGCAAGATCCACATCAGAGCCTGTCCGTCCCTGCCCACGGGCGTATTGCGCCAGTGTTTGATCAAGTAAAAATCGATACTCACCGAGCGGTCGGCATAATCGTGATCCAGGCTCATAAACAGGGACTGTTCGACGATCTCTACGCCGAGTTCTTCACCGAGTTCGCGGCCAAGTGCAGAAAGGCTATCTTCACCGTCTTCTATTTTGCCGCCGGGGAATTCCCACAGGCCCGCGAATGAGTGATCACCTATGCGCTCTGTAACCAGGACGCGACCGTGTCCGTCAAGAAGAATCCCTGCAACTACGTAAGTTTGCCGTGGCACTGCTTATATTTCTTTCCCGAACCACAGGGACAAGGCTCGTTGCGGCCAACTTTTTTGGCGCTTCTTACAAACGGCGCAGCCGCGGCGGCCGGCGCTGCGCCGCCGCCCTTCCCGCCTGCAGCCTTTTGCTGCCCGAGTGCTGACGCTTCTGCATGGCGAAATTCCATCGCCTGAGCAGCACGACGCTGTGCCTCCATTTTCTCGACATCTTCCTGGCTCTGAATCCTGACTCTCGAGAGTATGCTGATCGTGTCGTGCTTGATCAGATCCAGCATGGCGCCGAACATTTCGAAGGCTTCGCGTTTGTATTCCTGTTTCGGGTTTTTTTGCGCGTAACCGCGAAGATGGATTCCCTGTCGCAGGTAGTCCATGCCGCCGAGGTGTTCTTTCCAGTGATGATCGAGTTGCATAAGCATCACCTCCTTCTCGACGTGACGCATCCTCTCCTCGCCAATGTCGGCCACTTTCGTCTCGTAATGCGCTTGTATTTCGCCGATACATCGTTCGCGAACGCCCTCTTCATTCAATTTCGTGTCGTCTTTCAACCACTGAGCTACCGGCAGGTGCACGGCGAAATCGGTATCGATCGCATGACCCAGACCGTCCGCATCCCATTGTTCCTCGAGGCTTCCGGGCGGGATGTATTGATCGACAATGCCCTCGACCACCTCTTCGCGAATAGCCGTCACGGAATCTGCAACCTCATCTGCAGCCATCAGCTCGGTCCGCTGGTGATAGACGACTTTTCGCTGGTCGTTGGCTACATCGTCATATTCAAGCAGGTTCTTGCGAATATCGAAGTTGTGTGCCTCAACCTTGCGCTGCGCCCGCTCGATCTGACGACTCAGGAGCTTGCTTTCTATCGCCTCACCTTCGCGCATACCAGCCCTGGCCAATAACGCCTTGGTGCGCTCAGGATCGCCGAAGATTCGCATCAGGCTGTCTTCCATGGACAAATAGAAGCGGCTCGAGCCGGCATCTCCCTGCCTTCCCGAGCGGCCCCTGAGCTGGTTGTCGATACGTCGCGACTCGTGCCTTTCCGTACCGATGATATGCAGGCCACCTGACTCGAGCACGGCTGCGTGCCGACCGTCCCAGTCGCTTCGTATTGCCCCGGAGTCTCCTTCGTCGCCGGCAGCCGCCAGTTCGGCGTCCAGGTTGCCGCCCAGGACGATGTCGGTGCCTCGACCGGCCATATTGGTTGCGATCGTCACGGCGCCCGGGCGCCCGGCCTGCTGCACGACCACGGCTTCACGTTGGTGCTGCTTCGCATTCAGCACTTCATGCCCGATGGTCTTTTTCTTCAGGAAGGCAGACAGTTTTTCGGAAGTTTCGATCGACGTCGTGCCCACCAGGACCGGCTGGCCGCGCTCGCGACAGTCCTTGATGTCCTCAATGATGGCCTCGAATTTGTCCTGCTCGGTCAGATAGACGAGGTCGGGGTTGTCAGCGCGAACCATCGGCATGTGCGTCGGTATGACGATGACTTCGAGGCCGTAGATTGACTGGAACTCGAACGCCTCGGTATCCGCCGTGCCGGTCATTCCGGACAGGTTGCTGTAGAGCCTGAAATAGTTCTGAAACGTGATCGACGCGACGGTCTGATTTTCCTGTTTGATCGCTACGCCTTCTTTCGCCTCCACGGCCTGGTGCAGGCCATCGGACCAGCGTCGGCCCGCCATCGTGCGTCCGGTGAACTCGTCAACGATGACAATCTCGCCGTCCTTGACGATGTAATCGACATCTTTCTTGAACATGACGTGCGCACGCAAGGCTGCGTTGAGGTGATGAACCAGGCGGATATTGGCCGCGTCGTACAGGCTCTCGCCTTCGCCGAGCAGCCCGGCCTTGATCATCAGGTCTTCCACCCGTTGATGCCCGTCTTCCGTTATGTGGACCTGTTTGGATTTTTCGTCTTTCGAATAATCGCCGGGACCGTCCTCTTCATCTTGCTCGACCAGTTTCGGAATCAGTTTGTTGATTTTTTGGTAGAGGTCGGTGCTTTCCTCGGTAGGTCCCGAAATGATCAACGGCGTCCGGGCCTCGTCGATCAATATCGAATCAACCTCATCGACAATGGCGAAGTTCAGTTCGCGCTGACTCTTGGCCTCGATTGAAAAGGCGAGATTGTCGCGCAAATAATCAAAACCCAGCTCGTTGTTGGTGGCGTAGGTTATGTCCGCGTTGTAAGCCGCGCGTTTTTCTTCCGCTGTCTGGCCGCTCTTGGATACACCGACCGTCAATCCCAGGAACTCATAGACCGGGCCCATCCAGTCGGCGTCGCGCTGTGCCAGATATTCGTTGACTGTGACGATATGCACGCCGTCGCCGCTGATCGCGTTCAGGTAGGCGGGGAGCGTGGCGACCAGGGTCTTGCCCTCGCCGGTGCGCATCTCGGCGATATTGCCGTCATGCAAAACCATGCCACCGATGAGCTGCACGTCAAACGGTCTCAGGCCCAGTGCCCGTTGCGAGGCTTCTCTCGCGACGGCGAACACTTCAGGAAGCATGTCCTCCAGGCTTTCACCGTCCGCATATCGCTTGCGGAATTCGTCGGTCCGGCCTCGTATTTGCTGATCGTCAAGACTCTGTATGCCCTCTTCGAGCGCATTGATCTTGTTGACGGCTTTGGAATATTGCCGCAGCAGTCGCTGGTTACGGCTGCCGAAAACACGAGTTAGAAGGTTTGCCACTCAGGGCTCCTGGCGCGGACGATTTGCTTGAGGCCACAAAGGCCGCTATTTTACGGACTGACCCGCAGAATGCATCAAGGTTTATGCCTAATTAGCCACCGAATGTATGGCCAATGCAGCTAAAAACAAGGAGTTTGGACGGCGGGCTAGTTCGCGCCCTGGCGTATGAACTTGACCGGGTTGACGCGATGGCCGCGATGCAACACCTCGAAGTGCAGATTTGGCCCGGTTGCCCGGCCCGTGTCGCCCATCAGGGCCACAGTCTGGCCTTTCCTGACCTCTTCACCGACAGACACGAGATTTTCCGAGTTGTGGGCATAACGGGTTGCATAACCATTGCCATGGTTGATCTCGACCAGCTTACCGAAGCCGTAGCGAGACGATGACCAGGTCACGACGCCATCGGCGACCGCGAAAATTTCTGCGCCCAGTTTGCCGGCAAAATCGACGCCTTTGTGATTCGCAGGTTTGCCGGTGAAGGGATCTGTTCGCCGTCCGAAATAGGATGACATCCAGCCAGACTTGACAGGCCGACCCTTTGGATAGACCCGGTCAGTCAGGTTTTGATTCATCAAAACGCTCTCGAGAACGCCCAGCTGTGCCTCGCGGTCAACGAGTTGCTGGTCCAGACCTTGCATTGCCGCGAGCACCTGGGGCACCGCAACCGCCGAGCCGGCAAGATTTGGCTCTTCCGGACCACCGATTGCCGGATCTGAATTGAAATCGAACTCACCGTCTTCGAGGCCGGCCATGCCGGTAAGGCGGCGGCCCAGTGCGTCGAGGCGAATGATGCGCGCGCTCATCTGGCCGATGCGAATGGCCAGGGCATCGAGGGTGTCTTCTGTCTGTTGTCGTGTCGTGGCAATCGCGTCGCGTTGCGATTCAAGTTCGCCGGTCAGATTCTTGACCTCCGCCATACTGACGCCGGAGCCCGTTTGTGCCGAATACCAATAACCGCCCAAAAATGCTGCTGTTGAGAGCACGCCGGCAATGAACAGTCCCAATGCGGTCGCTTTGGCGCCTGACAGATTTACCTGCCGGGGCTTACCGAACCCATTGCCGAATATAACTACGTTCATTGTGTACGCTCCGGATGCGTATTATTCGAGTTTTTCATCCTTGCCATACAATCAGGTGACTTGCAGACTGGCCGCCATTGCTGACGCCTTCTCATTCCTGTCCGTCTGCCTTCATTCGTCACGTCGGTAACTCCGCTATCCTAGGAACGAGTCCCTTAGATCGGTGGTTTTGCGTCCCCGTCTTTCAACGGGTATGCCCTTATCGAGCCTGTCAATATGCATAATGCAGCTTTTTATTACAAGATCAGCCACCTAGAAGCTTGATTCTGGTCGCAGGGAAGCCCCAAAATCGCCAACTACGTCACATTTCTATGTCAATCATTCGCCTCGAAAAATTGTTAAAAACAGGCCCCGGCGGCGCCCTGGAAGAAATTGTCCAACACGCTCAAAATATGGATCAATTGACCGCCGCTATTCGAAGCGTCCTGCCCGAGGAGGCGCAATCACAGCTGCTTGCAGCAAATCTGCGCGAAAATGGCGAACTTGTGCTGATGTGCAGTTCCTCGAGCTGGGCCGCGAGACTGCGTTTCGAGAGCGCGCAGTTGATCGAAGCCGCCCGACTGACGGGCGCCGACGTCAATAAATGTAAGGTCAAAGTTTCGCCTCAGGCGTAGGCGGGGGCGGCGTAAGAGATCGGCGCTTTGCGCGAATCCTCGAAGGTCACTTCTTCCCAGGCGGCCGCATCGTCGAGAAGAGCGCGCAGCAATTTGTTGTTGAGGTCGTGTCCTGACTTGCGCGCGGAATACTCGCCAACGAGGCTATGCCCGAGTAAGTAAACGTCGCCGATCGCATCCAGGATCTTGTGAATGACGAACTCGTTTGAATAGCGCAATCCGTCTTCATTCAGAATTCGATAGTCGTCCAGTACGATGGCGTTATCCATGCTGCCGCCAAGCGTCAGGTTACGCTCGCGCAGGGTTTCAACGTCACGCAGAAAACAAAAAGTCCTTGCGCGACTGACTTCCTTCAGGAACGAGGTCGATGAAAAATCGATCGAGGCCTCCCGGCTCAGCTTGTTGAATACGGGGTGATTGAAGGAAATTTCGAAATTGACTTTGAAGCCGTTGAACGGGGTCAACTGAGCCCACTTATCCTCGACTTCGACGCGTATCTTTTTCTTGATGCGAATAAAACGCTTTGCCGCATTTTGTTCCTCGATACCTGCTGATTGCAGGAGGAAGACGAAGGGCGCGGCGCTGCCGTCCATTATCGGTACCTCGGGTGCAGACAAATCGACCATCAGGTTGTCTATCCCCAGCCCGGCTAATGCTGCCATCAGGTGCTCGACAGTCGCGACCTTCACGCCATCTTTCATTAGCGTGGTGCCCAGCATTGTCTCGCCAACCAGCTTCGGGTCCGCTTTGATATCGACCGGCTGGTCGAGGTCGACACGCCGGAACGTAATACCGGCATTGACGGCCGCCGGACGCAGCGTCATATAGACTTTTTCGCCGGTGTGCAGACCGACACCGGTGGCACGAATCGCCGATTTAATAGTTCGTTGTCGTAACATCGCCACAGCTACCAGGTTCAGGTACCAGCTTACTGCTTAGACCCGCCGAACGGCCGAAACCGGTTGCTGGCGGGCGTCGAAAAAATGTTCAGGTTTTTATCCCCAAAAAAGCCGGCAGTGTTCGGCCGGCCCTTGTTGTGTAGTCACCACTAAAATTCAACGTCTTTGCCGTTTTATTTCAAGTAGATTATCGCGGCAGATTACCACAGCGACGAAAATTACGCCAAATATCAGCAACATAAAACGGTTGCTGTTTTCTGGCACAAAGAAGCCGGCCCGGAGTCGACCCCGGGCCGGCTGAGCGGAGAGACGACGATCCTAACGAGTGAGCGTCATGACATCGTCGTTTGTTTTCCTAATCGGCCTGGCGTCGAAGGAATGCAGGAATATCGAGTAGCTCTTCCTGCAGGCCTGCCTCGTCGAGTCCGTCGCCAACTGCACGTTTCCTTTGCACGGTCGGCTTGTCGAGAACCTGGTAGTTCGGCTCGAGCGCGGCGACCGGCTGGCGAACGACGCGCATCGGCGACCCCACCTGATCGGATTGCCGCCCCAGTCCGGTTGCAACCACGGTTACCCGAATCATGTCGGTCATGTCCGGATCGATCACGGTACCAACGACAACCGTCGCATTTTCCGATGAGAATTCTTTGATGGTATTGCCGACTTCCTGGAATTCGCCGATCGAGAGATCCATTCCGGCGGTAACGTTGACGAGAATACCGTTCGCGCCGGCCAGGTTGATGTCTTCGAGAAGCGGACTGGAAACTGCAGCTTCCGCAGCTTCGCGGGCACGGTCTTCGCCCGAAGCCGAGCCGGAGCCCATCATGGCCATACCCATTTCTGCCATTACCGTCCTGACATCCGCAAAATCGACATTGATCAGCCCGGGTCGGGTAATCAACTCCGCGATACCCTGTACCGCACCTTGTAACACCTGATTGGCAGACTTGAATGCGTCCAGCAAGGTCGTTTCACCACCCAGAACAGCCAGCAGCTTCTCATTCGGAATCGTAATGAGAGAATCGACGAATTTGCCGAGATCGGCGATGCCGTGTTCTGCAATCGCCATGCGTTTGCTGCCTTCCATCGTGAAGGGCTTGGTCACGACAGCAACTGTCAATATACCAAGTTCCTTTGCGACCTGTGCAACAACAGGCGTCGCCCCGGTTCCGGTACCGCCACCCATGCCGGCAGTAATAAAGAGCATGTCGGCGCCTTCGATTACCTCCTGGATACGGTCCCTGTCCTCCATCGCCGCTTGCCTTCCTACATCGGGGTCGGCTCCTGCCCCTAGCCCCTTGGTGATGTTGCAACCGATTTGTAGCGCTGTACGAACACGGGCACTGTTTAGTGCCTGCGCGTCCGTATTCGCGCAAATGAAATCGACACCCTCGATACCGGCGTGGACCATGTGGGCGACCGCGTTACCACCGCCCCCACCAACACCGATCACTTTTATAACTGCGCTCTGGCTGTGCGCGTCCATTAATTCAAACATTTAATTCCCTCCGCTTCGGAATAATTAACTTAAAAAGATGCTCACTCATTTACTGCATTTGTCCCTAAAAAATTTCATCAAAACTGGCCCTGAAACCAAGACTTCATTTGACCCCACAGGTCGGCAACACTCCCGGATACCGGCGTGCTGCGTTGATTTCTTCGCACGATATTTTCGAAGCCGTAGAGCAGTAGCCCGACACCGGTCGCGTGTATCGGGTTTCTGATCACGTCCATCAAACCGTTTACGTACTGCGGCGAGCCGAGCCGAACAGGCATATGAAAGACTTCCTCGGCAAGCTCCACCGCTCCTTCCATCTTCGCGCTACCGCCCGTGATAATGATTCCGGCCGCGATCAATTCCTCGAAGCCCGAGCGTCTTAGTTCATCGCGAATAAGACCGAACAATTCTTCGAAACGCGGCTCGACGATTTCGGCAAGCGTCTGTCGTGCCAATCGTCTTGGCGGTCGTTCGCCGACGCTGGGTACTTCGATCGTCTCGTCGGGGTTGGCGAGCTGTGACAATGCGCAGGCGTACTTGATTTTGATTTCTTCGGCATACTGGGTCGGTGTACGCATGGAAACGGCGATGTCGTTAGTCACCTGATCGCCTGCGATCGGAATGACCGCCGTATGCTGAATCGCGCCACCGAGAAATACGGCAAGGTCAGTTGTGCCGCCGCCGATGTCGACGATGCAGGAACCCAGTTCCTTTTCATCGTCGGTCAGGACCGAGTAGCTTGAAGCGAGTTGCTCGAGCACGATGTCGTCGACCTCGAGCCCGCATCGCTGAATGCACTTGACGATGTTTTGCGCCGCACTTTCGGCGCCAGTCACCATGTGCACTTTGGCTTCCAGGCGTACGCCAGACATGCCGATGGGTTCGCGAATTCCTTCCTGGTTATCGATCAGGAATTCCTGCGGCAGAATGTGCAAAATCTTCTGGTCTGCCGGTATGGCGACCGCGCGCGCGGCGTCGATGACCCGATCAACGTCACCACTAGTGACTTCCTTATCGCGAATCGCAACGATGCCGTGTGAATTAAGACTCCGCACGTGGCTGCCCGCTATGCCCGTGTGCACCGAATGAATATCACAACCAGCCATTAGCTCGGCTTCTTCGACCGCTCGCTGGATCGAATGCACCGTCGATTCGATATTGACGACGACACCTTTCTTCAATCCACGTGACGGATGCGAGCCAATTCCGATCACCTCGATATTTCCCTCTTCACTGATTTCACCAACGATCGCAACGACCTTGGAGGTGCCAATGTCCAGCCCGACGATCAGGTTCTTGTCGATTTTTTTCGACACTATTGCTCGCCTCGCAATGCCATCATGTTCGGCTTTGAGTCGCCTGATTCTCCATGCGGTGCCTTGGAACCATTCTTCCAGCCGATCGTGAAACCGTTGCTATAGCGCATGTCGACATAGTCGATGTCCACGGCACGGTTGGTGATAATTTCTGCAACAACGTCAAGAAACAGCTCGGTCCGCTGTTCTACTTCGCGTCTGCCGAGACGGATATTCACACCGTTTTGCAAAGTCATTTCCCAGGCGCCACGCGCGTCCATATGAACGCGGCGCAGATCCAGGCCGAATGGGATCAATTGCTCGCGAACCACGAGGTAGCGTTTGGCAATTTCGTCGGAACGATTCGACGGTCCGCTCAGGCGTGGCAGCTCGGCCGGAATGTGGCGGGCATCTGTGACGAACAATTCGCCACGCGTGTTGAGCAGGCCACGTTCTCCCCAGCACGCGGCCGGAACCTGTTCGATCACGCTGATATCGAGCTGGCTGGGCCAGCGCCTGACGACATTCGCCTGATCTATCCACGGCAGTGCCACGATTTGCCGCTGGATTTCCGACAGATTGGCGCTCAGGAAGCCATCGCTTAGCGCAGTGGAAATCGCTTCTTCGATTTGCAGTGCGCTCACGCGCTGAAATGGGCCTTCGATCGTTATCGAACGAATCGGCCGGTCGAGCAGGGTCGCACTCAACTGATAGCTGAGGACTATGATGCCGCCCGCAATAAGTGGCGTCAGGATTTTGGCCAACGGAACTTTCGGCAGCCGAAATCGCTGCACCTTTTGCGGCTTGCGACGTCTTGCCTGTTTACGCGTCATTGGCAGCCGCCTCGACGTGGGATGTTGCAGACTGATCGTCGATGCTCGTCTCGAGAATTCTCCAGCAAAGTTCCGCGAAATCGATGCCGGCGGTCTTCGCGGCCATCGGCACCAGACTGTGGCTGGTCATGCCGGGAATCGTGTTGACCTCAAGCATCTGTGGCCTGCCGTCTCTGTCTGTCATGAAGTCGGCGCGGCCCCAGCCGGAGCAGCCAAGTACCTCGAACGCAGATACGGCGAGCCTGCCGTACTCCGCCTCGAGCTCAGGATCGTCCGTGCCCGGACAGAGATACTCGGTGCTGTCCGCTTCGTATTTCGCCCGGTAATCGTAAAAAACACGTGGCGTATCGATGCGAATGCTCGGCAATGCTTCGCCCTGAAGAACCGCAACCGTCATCTCGTTGCCGACGATGCATCGCTCAGCCAGGGCCGGCCCGGCGAAGCTCAAGGCCAGATCGACGGCCGATCCGAGTTCTCCGGCTTCGAACACCTTGCTCATGCCGACACTGGAACCCTGGTTCGACGGCTTCAATATGAGGGGATAGCCGAACTCATCCGCCGCCAGGAGTGCGTCAGACTTTTTCTCGACAACGGCAAAATCCGGCGTCGCAATGCCGGCTTCCCTGAACAAGCGCTTGCTGCGGATTTTGTCCATCGCTACCGCCGATGCCATGACGCCGCTGCCTGTATAGGGCGTGTTGAGCCACCGCAATGCGCCCTGAAGCGCCCCGTCTTCCCCGCCTGTGCCATGCAAGGCGATCCAGACGCGATCGAAACCAGCTTCATCGAAGTCGTGCATACTCCTTTCCGCCGGATCCCAGACAAGCGCATCGACTCCACGGGAGCGCAACGCCTCAAGAACCGCGTTACCGGTGTCCAGGGACACCTCCCGTTCTGTCGATATGCCGCCGAACATGACAGCAACGCGCCCAAAGTCAGCGGCATTGCTGATGACGATGCGATGTTCTTTGATTGGCGTGTTCACGACGCGACGTTCCCGACGATGCGAACCTCGTGGACAAGTTCGACACCCTGTTGCTCAGCAACTGTCTGCTGCACATGAGTAATGAGTTGCTCGACATCAGCGGCGCTGGCGTCGTCAGCGTTGATAATGAAATTGGCATGCTTTTCGGATACTTCGGCGCCGCCGATGCGGTACCCTTTTAGCCCCGAGGCCTCGATCAGCCTTGCCGCGTGATCATCTGGGGGGTTTCTGAATACCGATCCGCAGCTCGGCAGGCCCAGCGGTTGTGTTGCCTTTCGACGCTCGAGCATCTCTTTCAGCGTGTCCATACTGGCATCTGCCTCTGGATCGAACTCGAGCACGGCTTCAAGAAACCATTCATCGCCGGGGCCGAGTACGCTGCGATAGCCGATCTCATAATGATCGGGCAGACGCTCGTGAATATCGCCCTGGCGGTCAATTGTCTTGACGGACCTGATGCGCTCCCAGGTTTCGCCACCATGCGCGCCGGCATTCATCGCGAGGGCACCACCGAGCGTTCCGGGGATACCGGCAAAAAACTCTGATGGCCCGAGGCCCCAGCGAATGCACTGCCGTGCGAGTTGCGTGCATGGAATACCCGCGCCCGCCGTAACCTGTTGGCTACCCGACTGTTCGATGTGATTCAGAATCCCCGCGACAGAGATCACGACCCCGGCCAGGCCGCCATCCCGAACCAGAAGATTGCTGCCGACGCCGAACCAGAACACCGGCACTTCGGCATCGAGCTCTCTCAAGAACAATGCGAGATCGTCAATATTCGCGGGCTTGAAGAAGTGTTCGGCCGGCCCACCAACTCGCCACGACGTATGTTTGCTCATGGGCTCGTCGCGCCGCAGATCGCCTGTTACTGCCGGGCTCTTTTCTGCTGCCATCATGAGTGCACCTTCAGCGCCGGTTTCTTGGCCAGTAGTGTCGGCAAGCGGGCCGCAAGCACGCCGATGTCGCCGGCCCCCATCGTCAAGACCAGATCGCCGTCAGCGAGCACGCTACCCAGAATCTCTGCGAGGTCGTCGAGTTCTTCGACGAAAATGGGTTCGACCCCGCCGCGACTTCTGACAGCACGGGCGATCGCCCGACCGTCAGCACCAGCGATGGCGTCCTCGCCAGCGGCATATACTTCGAGAACGATGACAACGTCGGCCTCCGATAACACGGTGGCGAAATCGTCCATCAGGTCCCTGGTTCGCGAGTAGCGGTGTGGCTGAAACGCCAGCACGATGCGTTTGTCGGGCCAGCCGGCACGGGCGGCCTCGATGGTCGCTGCAATTTCGGTTGGGTGATGGCCGTAGTCGTCGACCAGCATGACCCGTCCATTCGTGGTTTCGACTTCTCCCTGATTCTGAAATCGGCGATCGATGCCCTCGAAGTTCTGCAATGCATCAATGACGGCCTGATCTGAAATTTGCAGCTCCTGGGCAACGGCGATTGCGGCAAGTGCGTTACGCACATTGTGCAAGCCGGGTAGCCGCAGACTGATATCCAGCGCTTCATCCTTGTCGGGGCGTACCACCCGGAAACGTGTCAGGCCTTCCGAAAACTCGATGTCCTCGGCACGTATGTCCGCCTCGCTGTCTATGCCGTATGTCACCATCGACCTGCCGACCCGGCCAAGCACTTCGTTCACGCCCGGGTCATCGGCGCAAAGAATCGCGAGCCCGTAAAACGGCAGGTTGTGCAGGAACTCGACAAAAGCAGTGCGCAGTTTCTCGAGATCGCCGTCGTAGGTGGACATGTGATCGGCATCGATGTTGGTAACGATCGCGAGCATCGGCTTCAGATGTACGAAGCTCGCATCGCTCTCGTCCGCTTCAGCGACGAGGTATTCGCCTTGCCCCAGTCGCGCGTTGCTGTCGGCACTCTTCAGGCGGCCGCCGATAACGAAGGTCGGATCAAGACCGCCTTCGGCAAGTACGCTTGCGACCAGGCTGGTGGTTGTAGTCTTGCCGTGAGTACCTGCCACGGCGATCGAATAGCGGAAGCGCATGAGCTCGGCGAGCATTTCCGCACGCTGCACAATCGGCAGCAGTTGTTCGCGCGCGGCTGCGACTTCCGGATTGCTCTCATCGACGGCGCTCGACACGACAATCGCATCCGCGCCGCAGATATTTTTTTCGTCGTGCCCGATGACCACTGTGGCACCAAGATTTTTGAGCCGCTGCACCGATGCGTTGTTCTTGAGGTCCGAGCCCTGCACCTGATAGCCGAGACTCAGCATTACTTCCGCGATACCGGACATGCCCGAGCCGCCGATGCCGACGAAGTGGACGCGGTTAATTCGACGCATTCGCTGAATCATGCGTTCGCCCCCGCGACGTCGAGGCAGAGTTTGCTGATGCGGTTTAACGCATCCGGGGCATGTAGCGAGCGCGCTTTTGAGGCACGTGTTTGCAAATCATCCCGGCTGCTCAGCCAGTCGCTCAAGAGTCCGGCAAGAGTCTCGTCACTCAGATCCCGTTCTGCCACGATTACGGCCGCACCGGCATCAGCCATCGGCCGTGCATTCGCCGTTTGATGGTCGTCAACGGCCGCGGGGTACGGAACGAAAATCGCCGGCAGTCCGGCTGCAGAAAGCTCGGCCACGGTCAGCGCCCCGGCACGACAGACCACGAGATCGGCCCACGCATAGGCGTCAGCCATGTCTTCGATGAATGGCAGAAGTTCTACCTCGATCGATTCCTGCGCATAGGCATTTCGAGCAGTGTCGATCGTCAGGCTGCCGGCCTGATGCCGCACGACGGGTCGCAGCTCTGCCGGGAGCAGTGCCAGCGCCGCGGGCACTATTTTATTTAGCGCCAGCGCACCCTGGCTGCCGCCCAGCACCAGCAAGCGAAGCGGGCCCTGGCGCGAGCCGAATCGCGTTGCCGGATCTTCGAGTGCCGCGATGTCGGCTCGCACCGGATTACCGACGGTCTCGGATTTAATGTTGGCGGGAAAACTGCCCGGGAAGGCCTGAAGCACAACCCGGGCAAGACGCGCCAGAAGACGATTAGTTAAACCAGCGATGGCATTCTGTTCATGAATTACGAGAGGCCGCCGCATCAGCCACGCAGCCAGGCCGCCCGGCCCACTAACGAAGCCACCCATGCCCAGAACTGCCGCCGGGCGGACACGGGCCATGACGAGCAGCGATTGGGCGAGCGCCCACACGAGCCGAAACGGCGCCAGAATCAGTGTCAGGGAACTCTTGCCGCGCAAGCCACCGACGCTAATCCATTCCATGTCGATATCATTCGCCGGCACGACGCGTGACTCGAGCCCGCGATGCGTACCGAGCCAGACGACTTCGCGTGACTGTTGCTGCATCGCCTTGGCGACAGCCAATGCCGGATACACGTGGCCACCCGTTCCGCCCGCCATAACGAGAATCGGTCGCCCGCTCATCTCGCTGCCTTCTTCGCTTTGCGTTTGCGATTGACGGGTCGGGCATCCGTGACGAGTTCATGATGCACCCGAAGCAAGAGACCGATGGTGATCATCGCAATGATCAGGCTGCTGCGTCCGTAACTGATTAGCGGCAATGTCAGACCCTTGGTCGGCAACAGCCCCATGTTGACACCGACATTGATAAACGCCTGAAGCCCGAGCCAGGTGCCCAGCCCCACCGTCAGATACGCCTCAAAATATCTTTCGGCGTTTGCGGCGCGGATAGACAATTTGAATACCCGCCATAGCAGTGCGAAAAACAGCGCGATCAGTAACAACGAACCGAGCAGACCAAACTCCTCTGCGAACACAGCAAATACGAAATCTGTATGCGCCTCGGGCAGGTAAAACAACTTCTGGACGCTCGAGCCCAAACCGACGCCAAACCATTCACCGCGACCGATCGCGATGAGTGACTGCGTTAGCTGAAATCCGGAATTGAACGGGTCGGACCACGGATCGAGAAATGCAGTGAGGCGTTGCAGGCGATAGGGCGACGTGATCGCCAATGCCGCCATCGCGACAATCGTCGCGCTGAAAAACAGCAGGAAATCGCGAACACGCGCACCGGCAACGAATAGCATCGCCAGCGCCGTCGCCAGCAATACGATTGCCGCACCAAAATCGGGCTCCGCCAGCAACAGTCCGCAGGCGAGACTCAGGACCAGCATCGGCCGCAGAAAACCTGAGAACTGCTCTCGCAACGATTTGTTTTGTCGCACCAGATAGCCTGCGATATAGAGGGTCAGGCAGAGCCTTGCCGGTTCCGATACCTGAATATTCATGACGCCGACTCGCAGCCAGCGAGTGCTGCCATTGACTGCATGGCCGACGCCGGGTATCAGGACCACAAGCAACAAAGCCAGCGCAATTAACAACATGAGCGGTCCCAAATTTCGCCAAACGCTCATGGGGATGAACAGGCAGACAAAGGCAGCAGCGGCACCGATCAGCGCGGCGATCACTTGTCGCTGCACGTAATAGAACGGTTCACCGACTGTATTGTCCGAGACGGATATCGATGCCGAGGCGAGGATTACGAGGCCACCGATTAACAGAGCCAGACCGATCGAAAGCAACACCGGATCCATTTGCAATGGCGTCTTCAGGCGGGCCGGAAACGGCATGGTGGCGCTGGAGAGGCTCATGACGGCAAGCCCTGAACTGCCGCAGCAAATGCATCGCCGCGAGCCATGTAATTCGGGAACTGGTCGAAGCTGGCACAACCCGGTGCCAGCAAGACCGTGTCGCCCGATTCGGCGTAGCCGGCCGCCTGCACAACCGCATCATCGATATCGTTTGCGATAACTACCAGCGCTTTGTCCGCCAGGGCGTCCGCAATCCGATCGGCATCGCTGCCAATCAGGACCGCCGCTCTGAGACGGTCGCTGACCGCGTTTGCCAAGTCGTCGAAATCACCACCTTTCGATTCACCACCGGCGATCAGGACGATGATGCCATCTATCGATTCGACCGCGGCGACCGCTGCACCAACATTGGTCGCCTTGGAATCGTTGATGAAATCGACCCCTTGCTTGCGTGCGACCAATTGCATGCGGTGCGGCAGCCCCGGAAATTCCGCAAGTACTTGCAGCATCGCCGGCAATTCGAGCCCCATGAGCTCACCGGCGGCCAACGCAGCCAGCGCGTTCAATTGATTGTGCCGGCCCACCAGGGCCAGCTCCGAGGTAGCAAGCAGCAGTTGCTCTCCCCGTGCGAGAAATTCACCGCCCTCTTCTTCGCGTAGTCCGTAGTGTTCGTCCTCGGGTACGTCCAGCCCGAAACTGACGATGCGCGTACCCTTGCTTACGTGTTTGGCAATGTCCGGGTCGTTTCGACTGATCACTGCGGCAGCCGCGTTCCGGAATATGCGGTATTTGGCATTGCGATAGTTCTTTTCGCTCTCGTGCCAGTCGAGGTGATCGGCAGATACGTTCAGCAACACGGCGACTTTCGCCGGCAGCGTTTCGGTGCGCTGGAGTTGGAAGCTCGAAAGTTCGAGCACATAGAGATCAGGCTTGTCCTGCAGCAGCAGATCGAGCGCCGGTTCGCCGAGATTCGCGCCAGCCAGCGCCGTCATGCCGGCCGCATCGCACATCAGCGCCAGCAGGGTCGTAACCGTACTCTTGCCATTCGAGCCGGTGACAGCAACGATCGGCGCCTCGGCATCCTGTGCGAACAGCTCAATGTCCGACACGACATCGATACCGGCCTTTCTTGCCACGGTGAGCATTGGCTCGGAATCGGCAACACCGGGTGATGCAATGATGCGATTGATATTGGAAAGTTGAACGGTGGCGTTTTCGCCGAGGATGACATCGGCATCCGGCAGCAACTCATGCAATTCATCGAGGCCCGGCGGCTCGCTGCGGCTGTCGACGAACAGCGCGTCGATGCCATTGCGCTTCAGATAGCGGGCGACTGACATGCCGGTGATACCGAGTCCAAACACGAGGTTGTCGGCCTTCGACGTCGCGGCTTTGAGTTTCTTGACCGCGCTCATCGGATTTTCAGACTCGCCAGGCCAACCAGCACGAGAATGACCGTGATTATCCAAAATCGGACGATGACTTTCGGTTCCGCCCAGCCTTTGAGTTCGAAATGATGATGCAACGGCGCCATGCGAAAGACACGACGACCGGTTAACTTGAATGACGCGACCTGGATAATGACCGACAGCGTTTCGACGACAAATACCCCGCCCATGATCGCCAGTACGATTTCCTGACGAACGACGACGGCAACGATGCCGAGCGCGGCGCCGAGTGACAGAGCCCCGATGTCGCCCATAAAGACCTGGGCCGGGTAGGTGTTGAACCAGAGAAACCCCAGCCCGGCGCCAGCGAGTGCCGAGCAAAAAACCAACACTTCACCGGTGCCGGCAACATAGGGAATGTCGAGATACTCCGCGAAATTAACGTTGCCGGTCACATAAGCAAAGACACCGAGTGCGCCGCCCACCAGGACGGTCGGCATGATGGCGAGACCGTCCAGACCATCGGTCAGATTCACGGCATTGCTGAATCCAACGATGAACACGAAGGTGACGCCGATCTGCAATACACCCAGCGGTAACGCCAGGTCCTTGAAGTAAGGAATCAGGAGCGAGGTACTGACAGGGTCGACCGCCAGCATGTACAGAGCCACAGAGGCGATGATTGCGACCATCGATTGCCAGAACAGTTTCTTGCCTGCCGATAACCCGGCCGGATCCTGCAGGACCAGTTTTTTGTAATCATCGACGTATCCGATTACGCCGAAGGCGAGCGTCACGAATAGCACGATCCAGATAAAGCGGTTTTCCAGATTTGCCCAGAGCACCGTGCTGACGACGATTGCCGTTAATATCAACGCGCCGCCCATCGTCGGTGTGCCGGCTTTCGGCAGGTGCGTCGATGGCCCCTGGTCGCGAACCGGCTGACCGACCTGATTGACAATCAACTTTGCGATCATGCGCGGCCCGATGACAAAGCACAGAATCAGCGCGGTCAGCGCGCTCAGAATTGCACGCAGCGTTAAATAGCTGAAGGCGTTGAAGCCGGATTCAAACTGCGTCAGATACTCTGTGAAATAGAGCAACATGATCAGGCCTTGCGCTTCGTTGGCGGTTCATTGATCAGCGCCTCGACGACACGCTCCATTTCCATGAAGCGCGAGCCTTTGATCAATATGTTGGTATCTTCGGTTGCCGTGCGCTGCAGCTCTTCGACCAGACCATCGATACTCTCGTACCACTGTGCGCCGTTGCCGAAAGTCTTGACGGTGTTTTTGGAGAGCTTTCCGGTTGCCAGGATTCGATCGATACCCAGCCGCTTTGCCGCGCGGCCGACGGCCTTGTGCAACAGAACCTCGTCTTCGCCGAGCTCGCCCATGTCGCCAAGTACGAGCCAGTTGTGGCCGGGTTGCGCGGCAAGAAACTCGGCCGCAGCGATGACGCTTTGCGGATTCGCGTTGTAACTATCGTCATAAACTGTCACGGATGTAATGCGCTCGACCGGTTGCAACCTTCCGGAAACAGCCTGCACGGACTCGAGTCCTTGCCGTATCTGTTTGCCATCCATGCCCAGCCCGTGGAGCACGGCTGCGGCGGCACAGGCGTTGCTGACGTTGTGTATGCCAGCCAACGGCAATCTGATCGGAATCTCTTCTGCGTGAATATGCAGATTGAAGATCATCAGGTCGCCGTCGGCCTCAACATCGGTCGCAAAGACAGACGCATTCGCCTCGACACCGAAGCTGATAACGGTGTCGCCTGACAGCAGAGAATTCCAGTAAGCAAAATAGGGATCGTCGGCATTCAACACGACGAATACCGGTGAGACATCGCCCTGCAGAATTTCTCCCTTGGCAGAGGCAACACCGTCCAGATCGCCAAAGCCCTCGAGATGTGCAGGCGCTGCGTTCGTGATCAAGACGACGTCGGGTCGCGCCAGAGACGTCAAATAGGCAATCTCTCCCGGATGATTGGCACCCATTTCGATCACCGCGTAACGATGCTTCTCCGACAGGCTCAACAACATCAAAGGCATGCCGATGTCGTTATTGAGATTGCCGCGCGTCGCCAGCGTTTCTGCCGATTGCGACAGACAATTTGCAAGTATTGCCTTTACTGTTGTCTTACCGTTGCTGCCGGTAATACCAATGACCTTCGCCGGCATTCTCTGTCGCCACGAAGCGGCTAAAGTGCCAAGCGCCAGCCTGGTGTCGTCCACTGTTATCTGTGGAATATCAACATCCACGGCTTCGCACAGAACTGCGGCGGCGGCGCTCCTTTCTGCGGCCGCCGAAACGAATGCGCCGCCATCGAAATTCGGCCCTTGCAGTGCAAAGAACAGCTCGTCCTGAGCGAGCATTCGCGTGTCTGTACTGACACCTGCATAGCTGCGATCGGTACCGAGAAGCGTGCCATTCATGATGTGTGCTGCTGCTGCCAAGGTACCCTCGATCATCGGCGCCGAGCGCTTTGGCTGCGGCGAGCAAATATGTTCGCCAGTGCCGCGTCGTAGTCTGAAAATGTGAGCCGCTGCTTGCCGATGAGCTGGTAATTTTCATGGCCCTTGCCGGCGATCAGTATGATGTCGTCGTCAGCTGCTTCGTGAATGGCGTAGGCGATCGCGGTAGCCCTGTCTTCGATAGCGATCGCGCCGGGTTTGTCCGCAATGCCCTGCATGACGTCAGCGATGATGTTGCCGGGCAATTCGGAACGTGGATTGTCGTTTGTCACGACAATGCGGTCCGCGAGTCTCGATGCCGCCTTGCCCATCAATGGCCGTTTGCCGCGGTCACGATCGCCACCACAGCCAAAAACACACCAAAGAGACTTCCTGCAATGCGAACGTAGCGAGCGCAGCGCCGCCTCGAGGCCGGCCGGCGTGTGTGCATAATCCACATAGACGCCAGGCGCCACGGAATCGACAACCCGCTGCATACGCCCGGGCGGCGCGGAGGCTTTGCCTAGTACCTCGCAGGCATCATCAATTGGGACGTCCCAGCTCAATAGCAGGCCCAATACACTGATCGCATTCGCGACGTTGAAGTTGCCCGGCAATGGCAGCTGAAAGTCCGCTGCTCCCCAGGAACTTTCAAATGCGATGTTTGATCCAGCTTCGGTTGCGACGACTGAGCGAACGAATACGAATTGCCGTCCGTTTGCGAGTCGGTCGAAACGGGTCGATACCGTAACGACGTTGTCACCACATCGGTCGGCGAGCTCCTGGCCGAATTCGGTATCCATACAAATAATGCGGTGCTCTATATCGCGGTTGAGAAACAGCTGCGCCTTTGTCTCTCCGTAAGCCCGCATGCTGCCGTGATAGTCGATGTGATCGCGGCTCAGGTTGGTGAAAATTGCCGAGTCGAATTTCACGCCATTGATTCGGTCCTGCTGCAATGCGTGTGACGACACTTCGATGGCAGCATGGCCGGCGCCAGCGTCGCGGAAAATCGCCAGTTTTCGATGCAGATCGATACAGGCAGGCGTCGTCATGTCGCTGTCGCAGTCGAGATCACCGATGCCAAAACCGAGCGTTCCAAGGTAGGCGCAGGGATTGGCGAGTTTCTGCATGCATTGAGCGATGAGAAATGACACCGTTGTCTTGCCGTTGGTGCCGGTAACTCCGGCGACTTTCATCGATTCCGACGGTGTACCGAAATAGCGGTTCGCGATCTCGCCGACGTGCGTCGTCAGGCCGGCAACAGGAATCATGGGTACATCGGAGTGCTGCGGCGCGACGACGTCGGCGCTGGAATCCCAGACGACGGCGTTAACACCGATCGCCAGTGCCTCGGTGACATAGTCGAGCCCGTGCCCCGTTTCACCGACGAGCGCGAAGAACACGTCGCCACGCGTCAGCGCCTTGCTGTCACTGGAAATGCCGCCCACGTCGATAGCCGGGGCCTCGGCGATACCGTCGAGCAAGTCTCTCAGCGTGCCACGGGGTGTCAGAGCTTCAGCCGGCATACTCATTGACTCATTGCCTGCATGACGCTGTCGGAATCGAGTGTTGGCAAGGCGTCCGGCGCGACGGCCAGCAGCCTCAGCGATTCGGCCATGACATCTGCGAAGACCGGCGCCGCGACATCGCTACCGTAGTACAGGTCGCCACCAGGCTCGTCGATGACAATGACGGCTGCCAGGCGTGGATCACTCGCCGGCGCCAGGCCCGCAAAAATGGAAACGTATTTGTCTTCGGAATAACCACCCGCCGCAAACTTCCACGAGGTACCGGTTTTTCCGGCGATGCGATATCCCACGACGCTGGCTTTTGTGCCGGTGCCGCCGGGTCGAACTACCTCCTCCATCATGCGCCTGACAGACTTGGCCGTGTCACCATCAAGAACGCGCTCGCCGTCGTTCGCTTGATCGAGCTTTACAAGTGATATCGGCCGCCGCCAGCCGCCGCTGCCAATCACGGCGTAGGCTTGCGCGAGTTGTAACGGCGTAACGCTCACGCCGTAGCCATAGGCCAGTGTCGCCTGACTGATTTGCTGCCAATGGTTGTAATGCGTCAGCAAGCCGGCGGACTCGCCCGGAAACCCTGATGAGGTCAGCGCACCAAGACCGAAATCTTTCATCGTTCCCCACAATTGATCCGGTTCCAGCGACATGGCGATTTTGGTCGCGCCGACGTTGCTCGATCTCGAGAGGACGGTGGTCAGGCTGATCCGCCCCAGATTTCGGCGGTCTTCGATTTTCTTCGGCCCGACGATAACGAAGCCCGGTGAAGTATCGATGTAGCTGCTCGGCCGATATCGGCCGGACTCGAGCGCAGCGGCAAGTATTAACGGCTTGATGCTGGAGCCTGGTTCGAAAATGTCGGTTACAGCCCGATTTCGATATCGCTCCGCCGAGTACTGGGCCCTGTCGTTCGGGTTGTAGGTCGGCTGATTCACCATCGCCAAAACCTCGCCCGTCAGAACATCGAGAACGACAATGGATCCCGAGTCCGCGTTGTGCTTCTGAATCGCGGCCTTCAGAGTCCGATATGAGAGGTACTGCAGGCGCAGGTCTATACTGGAAACCAGGTCCCTGCCATGGCGCGCCGGACGAATGCTTTCAACGTTCTCGACGGGCCGCCCCAAACGATCCTTTAGCACTCGCTTGGCGCCGGATTCACCGCCCAACCAGTGATTGAACGCAAGCTCCAACCCTTCCTGCCCGTCATCATCGATGTTGGTAAAGCCCACGAGGTGACCTGCGACTTCACCGGCCGGGTAGTATCGGCGGTACTCACGCAACACGTTCACGCCCGGTAATTTCAAGGCCATTACCTTGTGTGCTTCCTGTGGGCTCAGGTGACGTTTGAGATAGAGAAACTCCTTGTCCATGCTTCGCGTTATTCGGCGCATCAGCAATGCCGAGTCCAGGTTCAACGCGCGTGCAAGTTTCGGCACGTTATCGACAGCCGAAGCCAGTTCTTCGGGATTTGCCCAGACACTGTCGACCGGTGTGCTGATCGCCAGTGGCTCGCCGTTTCGATCCGTAATTGTGCCGCGATGCGCAGAGATTTTTTCCGTATGCAGGTGACGCGTATCTGCCTGGCGATTCAGGAAGTCCTTGTCGAGCACCTGCAGATAGACGGCACGCGCAATTAATGATGTCGACACCAACACGAAAAACGCGATTATCAGCGCCACCCTGCCGACAAATCGTCGCGCGGTCTTTTGCTTGGTCTCTGCGCCCTTGCTCATTTTCGTTCGATTACGTAGATCTCGTCGGACTGTGGGCGTATCAGCGACATTTGTTCGACGGCAATGCGTTCTATTCGAGCATGCGTGGCCCACGTGCTTTGCTCGATTTGCAATTGCCCCCATTCGATATTCAGTGCATCGCGTTCTGTCGTCAGATCTTCGAGTTCGACGAACAGCTTTCGCGAATCGTGTTTCGTATAAACAATGGCCATCGCCGACAAAAAGCAAACCGCCACAAAAACGGTTATCAGCAGTAACGGTTTTCTTACCTGCATCAGCTCCACTATTTTCGCTCCGCAATTCTGAGCCGCGCGCTTCTCGCGCGAACATTCGCTGCAATCTCTTCGCTTGTCGCACTGATCGCCTTTCCAATCAGCATGTACGGCGGCATTTTTTCCGCTGGTATGGACGGAAGTCCGCGATAGGGTTCCGGCACTCTGGATGCGTTCCTCATGAATCGCTTGACGATCCGGTCCTCAATCGAATGAAAACTAATCACGCATAGACGGCCACCGGCACGCAAGATGCGAACGGATGCCGCCAATGCGGATTCGAGCTGCTTCAGTTCCTGGTTGACTTCGATGCGTATTGCCTGGAACGTCTTCGTCGCCGGATGTTTGCGTCGGCCGTGTCCCGGAACTGCGCTCGACACGACGTCTGCCAACTGTTTCGTTCGCTCTATGTCCTGAAGCGATCTCGACGCGACGATCGCTCGCGCGATGCGACTCGCAAACTTCTCGTCAGCATTTCTGGCGAGGACTTTTCTCAAGACTTTTTCATCCACATCGGCAAGCCAATCTGCTGCGCTGATTCCTGATTGCGGGTCCATTCGCATGTCCAAAGGTCCGTCGCGCATAAAACTGAATCCGCGTTCTGCTTGATCCAGCTGTGGTGATGAGACCCCCAGGTCGAGTAGCATTCCGTCCACCTGTCCGAGCAGGTCTTTTTCCAGCGCGATTTCTTCAAGTTCGGCAATTTCACCCCTTACAATTTCGAAGCGTGGATCGTCAATTAATGTTGTCGGAGCTGCAGCTATGGCCTGTGGATCACGGTCGATTGCGATCAATCGACCATTCGGCCCAAGCGATTCCGTTATCGCCTTGCTGTGTCCCCCACGACCAAACGTCCCATCCACATAGCAACCGTCTGGCCGAATTTTTAGTCCATCAAGAACCGGTCCTTTAAGGACCGGTACGTGAATACCTGGTGCCTCCCTTGGCTTGTTCACGATGCAATCGCAATCGTCTATAACGACAGCGATTCAAGCTCGGGTGGTAAATCTCCATCGTCGTCGGCGTTAAGCCAGTCGTCCCGTATCGCGTTCCAGCGCTCCTCGTCCCAGAGCTCAAACTTGTGGCCCTGCCCGATCAGCATTGCCGTTCGCTCGAGACCAGCGACCTCACGAAGTTCCCGTGACAGCAAAATGCGTCCTGCACCGTCGACGTCGACTTCGGTCGCATAGCCGAGCATGATTCGCTGCATTTCCCGGGAGCGTTTTTGCAAACTCGGAAGCCGTACGAGTTTTCGTTCGATCTCTTCCCAGTCCGGCAAGGGATAGATGAGAAGGCAATGGTCCCTGTCGAGCGTGATGACGAGCTGGCCATCACAGCGCGTAGCAATCCGTTCCCGATAACGGGTTGGAATAGCCAGACGCCCTTTGGCATCCAGTGTGATTTTGGTGGCCCCACGAAACACGGCGCATTTGATGAGCTTGTAGCCATGGCGAACGAGCTAGCCCATCTCCTCCCACTTTTTTCCACTTTTCAACACTATATTCGGGCGATTCATCAGGGTCAACCGAAAGCCTAATTAATTCTTGTTCTACAGAGACTTAGGGGCTATTCGGTGGCCGAATTCGGGCGAATTGTGGCGCCTAATTGGAACTATAAATCAGCGACTTAAGGCCGATTTCTCGATCTGTACTTATATATAGGTCGCCACACGGCGACATTGAAGGGATTTTGCACAGTTTGCGCGAGCCAGGACTGGCGATGCGCTGATCACTCGGCGATCGGCAAGTTATGTAAAAAGGGGGGCCGCGCTCTATTGGGTGAGAAAGCAAGAGCCGGCAATAAGCCGGGTTCTGTCGTGGACAACCATTCATCTGGGACGACCGTCACCGATCGCCTCTAGCAACCTACCCGGGAGTCCGCTCAGGCGCGCGGTGCGGGCCGAAGCCCACTACTCCCCTATTTGGTCTTGCTCCAGGCGGGGTTTACCGTGCCGCGGCGTGTTGCCACCCGCGCGGTGCGCTCTTACCGCACCTTTTCACCCTTACCGGCGCATAAGCGCTGGCGGTATATTTTCTGTGGCACTTTCCATGGGCTCTCGCCCTCCAGGCGTTACCTGGCGCCCTGCCCGATGGAGCCCGGACTTTCCTCCGCGATCAGAAATAATCGATCACAGCGGTTGTCTCGCCGACTCTTACTTTCTCGAGCCGCGCATTATACCGAATTCTGTGCAGGCGCCAGTAGCTAGTAAGCGGGGCCCTCTTCGCCGGCGGCATCCCGCATCTCCCAAGCGGATATCATCGGGAAAACCTTGAAGAGGAGAAGGAACATCATGAGAAATCCGGCAAACAGGCCGATAGCCAGCACCCATTCCATCGCCGATGAGAACGGCACATGGTCTTCAACGAGGGCTGGCACGACGAGTAGATAGCGATTGATCCACACGCCGACATTTATAACTGCTGCGACGATGAGCAAGGACCACCAATTGCGTTTGACGGGTGAGAAAATCAGCGTACCAAGCGGAAAACCGAACACACAGAAAATCATGACCCAGAAATACGGCGCGTAATGTCCGGCCATCTGGGCATGCATGGGCCCAAGTTCCTGAGGCAGGTTGCCGAACCAGGTTACGAAGAACTGCGCCCAGAACATATACAACCAAAGCAAGGCGAATCCGGTCAGAACGATGCCCACACTCTTTAATTGAAACTTACCAAAAAAGTCTTCGAGACCAAGCATTCGGCAAGTTAGGGCACCGAGCATTAGTACCGCCGCTGTCCCGGCGAGCATGTTGCCGAGGATGAAATACATCGGAAATACGGTGCTGTGATAATGCGGGAACAACATCATGCCGAAGTCCCAGGAAATGATGGTATTGGTAATGACGGCAACGACCAGCACCACGGGTGCATAGAGAAACATGTTGCTCTTCAATCTCTGGTCGTCGCGACCTTGCCGTAGTGACCATAGCCAGCGATACAAACTGCGGCGCCAGGCGGGTCCGGTCTGCGCCGATTCGCTCGTTACGTCGGGCAGCAGGCCCATCAGAAAGTAGACGACTGTCAATCCGTAGAAAGTCAGTTGCGCAATCAGATTTCTGAGCAACAAGAAGTCGGCATTCAGCCACGGGCTAAGATGCTCGCCGGGCTCAGGCGAAAGCCAATAGAACAGATGCTCTTTGCCGTATGCAAAAATCAGCAAAAACAAGATGATGGCAAACGGAAAAAACGCCAGCGTCGCGACTTCACCGAGGCGATAAAACGGTCGTCCCCAGTTCGTCCGGCAGATCCGCATGATTGCCGAAAAGGCCACGCCGAACTGGCTTATGCCAAGAAGGAAAATGAAATTCGCGGTGAAGAATCCCCAGGGTATCGAATCCGGCGCCGTCGTCAGCAAGTACGCGAAACTGCCTGCTCCGGCCAGGAACAGTACGCCGAGGACCAGCAATATCGTGGAGTAGCCCTTGCGTCCCGCGGGCACTCCGATCGCGATGTCGCTAACGCTACTCATCCTTCGCCGAATACTTCCTTGATGAAATTGACCAGGTGCCAGCGATCTTCGGCCGGCATCGCCTGTCGATAGAACGGCATCGCAATGCTGCCGTGGCTGATCGTATAAAAGAGCTGGCCGTCAGGTTGCAGCTGTACATAGTCGAGATTGAGTTCCATGGGCTGTGGCACGAACTTCTGGCCTACCGGGCCGTCTCCACGACCCTGCGCACCATGGCAGACCAGGCAATGTATTTCGTACATCTCCTGCCCGCGAGCCAGCGATTCCGGTGACTTCGGCACTGGGTTCATGAGGGTCTTGCCAGCTTCCAATCGTGCTCGAACCAGTTCGATAATGTCCTTTGGTGGCGCGAAGACGTCCTTGCCATCGGTGGGTACGGACGTCTCGGGACTCTCAATGATCGAGTCCTGAGGCTTCATCGACGGCTGGTCGACCATGTCCTTGTCCCAAGGCAGTGTCATAGCGGATCCCGGGATCGCCATCAGGCACGCAACGCCCAAGAGCTGCGATAGACGAATGCCTCTCATCGGACTTCATCCTCCACATGCTCGATCTCCTCCGCGCCGGCACCTCTGATAATTGCCTCGGCCCTCGCCGTCTGTTCTCCCTCAACGCCCTCCACGACCACGACGAATCGATCGATATTCGCAGACGCAAGGTAAGGTCTGTCACGCCACGCCGGGAGGCCCGACACCACATGGAAACCAATCAGTGTGAACAGCACACCAAAAAGTATGCTCATCTCATAAGTAATGATGAGATAAGGCGGGATAGTAATAATGGCCCGACCGCCCGTGGGCAGAATGAAAACAAGCGCGGTCGCGACAGCCATCGCGAATCCGGCCGCGGCGCCGAAGATCGCGCCTGCCAGTGAAAAGCGCCTGACCGGTGACTTGCCTAAACCCAATACTTCCTGCGCCTCCTCTAACGGCACAGGCGACAATAGCGAAATATTATCGAAACCCGAAGATTTCAGATCCTTTGCTGCGGCAATAAAATCTTCTTCAAACGCGAACGTCCCCATGATAGCCATCAGGCATCCCTCCTGAGTGGCTTCAGCGTTTCCTTGACCTCATAAATCGAAACCGCCGGCACCCATTTAATGAAGATCAGGAACAGCGTCGCGAAGATGAAGAATGAGCCTATCGTTATCGATATCTCGATCCAGCTCGGGAAGTAAAATCCGAAAGCGTTCGGCAGGAATTTGCGCGGCTGTGACGTCGCCACAATAATGAATCGCTCGGTCAGCATGCCGATGTTGATCAGGATCGAGATCGCCAGCATCTTGTTCCAGGACAGGCGGAATTTTTTCCAAAACATCAAAAGCGGAACGAAGGCGCAGAAGGTAATCATCTCCCAGTAGAGCGGCCCATAAAATCCGAGCAGTTTGAATTTCAGGGCTTCGAGTTCGAACGATGTTCCGCCGTACCAGGTACTGAACAGCTCGAGGATATTGATGTAGCTCCAGATCAGCGACAGCGCGATCAAAAGCTTGCCGAGATTATCTAGATGCACCTGGCCGATGTACTTCTCGAAGCCGAGAAACTTTCGCAGGCAATACATGACGGTGACGATGCCGGCTGTACCCGAATAGATGGCACCGCAGACAAAGTACGGAGCGAAAATCGTGTGGTGCAGTCCCGGCACGATGGACAGTGCAAAGTCCCACGACACGATGCTGTGGACGGACACGGCCAGCGGAATGACGAATACGGCGAAGAACGTGTAAGCCCAACCGAGCGTATGCCACTCCCTTGCCGTGCCGCGCCAGCCGAAGGAGAAAATCGTGTAAAGGCGGCGCCGCAATCCGGTGCTCGCATCGCGCACGGCGGCGAAATCGGGCACGGACCCCATGTAGATGAAAATCGAACTGGCCGTCAGATAAGTCGTAATGGCCATGACGTCAAACATGAGCGGCGAGCGGAAATTCGGCCACAAACCCTGTTCATTGGGTATCGGGAAAGTCCAGTGCACGAACCACACGCGGCCCATATGCACCATGACAAACAGTGCCGCAGTCATTAGCGAGAACAGCGTCATCGCTTCTGCGCTGCGGTAAATCGATTTGCGCCAATGACTGTTTGTAATGTGCAGCATTGCGGACAGCAATGTGCCCGAGTGGCTCAAGCCGATCCAGAATATGAAATTCGAAAGGTACGTTCCCCATACTGCATTCCGATTCATCCCGGCGGCGCCGACGCCGACCACAAGCTGATAGAACCAGGGCATGAAGAAACAAATGCCCGCAATGCTGATCGTGGCGCCCAGCGCCATCCAGTACCGTGGGCCCGTCTCAAGCATCACAGACAAGACGTCCTTGTTGACTTGTGCGTAACTTGGCTGCCCGTGATCAAACATCGTTACAGCGCCTCAAGAATGTGCCTTCTTTAAGTAGACTATCGACGGCGTTGTGTTCAGTTCTTCCAACACTGCATAACCCCGTTCGCTCTTCATCATTTTCGACACTTCGGCTTCCGGGTCATTGCTGTCGCCAAAGACCATTGCTTCAGTCGGGCAACTCTGCACACAGGCGGGCACTACTTCACCGTCTCGAACACGCCGCCTGTTGTCGTCTTTGGCGTTGTCCTTGGCAATGCGTATGCGCTGAATGCAAAACGTGCATTTTTCCATGACGCCTTTTTCGCGCACGCTGACGTCCGGGTTCAGCTGTTGCTCCAGTGGCTCATCCCAGGTGTAGGTAAACCAGTTGAAATAGCGAACCTCGTAAGGGCAGTAAACGGCGCAGGTCCGGGTGCCGATACAACGGTTGTAGATTTGTGTATTGAGCCCATCCTGATTGTGATAGGTCGCGAACACCGGGCAGGCTGTTTCGCAAGGCGCATCGTCACATTGCTGACAAAGCATCGGGATGAAGCCCATTTTCACGTCCGGGTAATTGCCCTCCCAGTAACGCTCTATTCGTATCCACTTGATTTCGCGGTTTTGTGCAAATCGTTTTTCGCCAACGATGGGCAAGTTGTTTTCCGCTTGACAGGCGACGACGCAGGCCTCGCAGCCCGTGCAACGATCCAGGTCAATTGTCATCGTCCAGTGATAATCGAACGCGTCGTAGTATCCCGGTTTGCTGTAGGCCTTGAGTTTTTCAACGAATGTGCTCACCGTTTCTCCCTAGTCATCAAGTGTGACCATCCGCAGGTCCAAGTATCTGTCTGCCGAGGGTGCGCGTCACACCATCCGTCTTGACGATGCTCATGCGTTCGCCGGTGTTGCTGACCCTTGCGCGTGTTGCTGCCCATGCGAGATCGCCTGACTTGTCGTCAATTTGCATCGCTACCAGGCGTAATGGATTGACACCGCGCTCCCGGGCATAGCGACCGTATGATGTATGACCCTGGCCGATAGGCATCGCGACAACCCCTGGCCTGATTGCGGGGAAAATGAGTGCCGGAACTTTCACGGACCCCGCCGGTGTCTCGACCTGAAGTATGTCTCCCTCATTAATACCGAGATCCTCAGCCGTCACCGGGTTGAGTTCTGCCCAGGATCCATACACGACGCTGGTCAGCGGATCCGGCAATTCCTGCAGCCACGGAAGATTTGCGCCCCGACCGTCCAGAAATGTCGCCGATAGATAAGGATGCAGCACCAACGGGTAGTCTGCCTCACTGCCTGCAAACTCGGACAGCGGATTTGTAATCGCAGCAATCGTCACCGAAGCTGCCGGCATTAGATGATCGCCGATGCTGACGCCCGGTTGTCCCCACACGCCAGCCTCGAGGGCTGCGTGCCAGAATTCCTCGAATCCCGAATCGTTTGGCGCGCCATCCTGCATTTCATATTCTTCCCGCCAGCGCGCCTTGATATATTCCTCGGTCGATCTCCAGCTCATTTGAATAGGCAGTTCGCCACCAATCTGCCGCGCCAGCGCAAGCACGATGTCGCCGGCAGAAAGGGTGTCATAGAGTGTTGCGACGACGGGCTGAGAAATCGAGGCCACCGGGAAGCCGACGCCAGGATCCGGAATATCGTCACCCCATGATTCCAGATAGCTGCTGGTCGGCAGAATGATGTCGGCCATGTCCGTGGTCTCGTCATGGAAACTGGACATTGCTACTACCAGCGGGACCTTTTCCAGAGCCTGCCGGAATCTGCTGGGATCCGGCAAAGCGAAGACGGGATTACTGTCGTGTACCAGCAAGACGTCAACGTCGCCTGCTTCCATCGCGTCGATGAGGTCGAGTATTTGTTGCATGCCTGCATGCTTCGATCGAACCGCAGAGAACGCGTTCACTGAATTGAAGATGATGCCGCCCGCTTGACCCAGATTGCCGGCAAGTTGATTGAGTACATTGACGGCGACGGCGCTGGCGACGGCACTGGTTCCGGCTGTGGCGGCGCCGCCTGCGATAGCAAGTGCTGCCTCGCTTTCACCAAATTCCCGGGCAAGTCGCAGAATCGTGTCTTCATCGACGTCCGTCGCGGCAGCAACGTCCGCAGGAGAATAGCCCTGCAACGCCTCTGACCAGTCGTCCCGGTCGCTGTCGTCATACAGGCCCTGACTGACAATCGCGTGTGCCAGACCGAGGGCAAGCAGCCCTTCGGTGCCGGGCCGGGCCGCTATCCATTCGTCAGCATTGGCGCCGCTGAGTGACATACGTGGCTCGATCTGCACGGTCTTGCCACGCCGGCCTTGCCGTCCCTGACGCAAGTGACCGTAGGCGAGACTATGTTGCACCGGCGAGATCCAGGTAGCCAGATAGTCGGCACCGAAGGACACGAGTAGGTCCGAGTTCTTGATGTCGTAGTACGGCAATTGCTCCATGCCAAAGCAAATTCTGTTTGCCGCAGCCAGCGCGCTCGGGTAAGTGAAGTCGTATTGCTGATAATGGTCGGAGCCGAGCAACTCCATGAATTGTGCGAACAGCGCGTCCAGGTGACCCCCGACCCGGCCGGTCAACAATCTGACGCGACTCGAATTTTTTTCGATTTTCAGCCGGCCGATCGTACTACCGATGGAGGTCAGCGCGTCGTCCCAGCTCATGGGATAAAAACTGCCGGTACCGCGTTGTGTCGCGCTGGTTAATGGCCCTTTGATTCGGTCCGGATTGTAAAGCACATTCAGCCCTGCCTGACCCCGCGCACAAGACCGGCCCTGACTGACCGGGTGTACCGGATTGCCTTCGATTTTCTTTGCTTTGCCTTCGCGAATCCGAACCGATATTCCACAACCTGCGGAGCATTGCCTGCAAACGGTGTTGTACCAGCTCGCGACACCGGGTGAGTAGTCTTCCGGCGGCACGACTTGCGGAACCAGCAGTTCGACATTTCGCTCGCGGGACTCGCCGTACAGAACGCCACCGACGGCGCCCATGCTTCCGGCGCCGATGTATTGCAGCAAATCTCTACGAGTGATTTTTGACATGCGCTAGCAATTCTCCTCGGCTACTTGTGACAGGTCCAGCAGTCGCGGCCGTTTTCCACTTCTCTTTCCGTATGGCACTCGACACACCAGGGCATTCTCATCGGTGCAATACGGGTAACACGATCCATGGTCTCGACCGGACCGTGGCATTCCTGGCAGGCGAGGCCTGCCTTAATATGTCGCTTGTGCGTGAAATGTACAAAGTCGGGGACGTCATGCACTTTGATCCAGGGAATCGGCTCTCGTTTCTCCCAATAGTCGACGAGCTTCAGGATCTCCGGACTTTCGCGTACGCTCGGCACCGACTTGTGACATCCCATGCACTTGCTAACGCTCGGCACACCGGCAACCGGTGTCGTGGCCGCATAGATGTGGCAGTGCTGACACGGAATCTCATTGTCCGTCGCATGCACCGTGTGACTGAATTCGATGGGCTGGATCGGAGAACGATCCGAGAAATATTTGCCGTGCACGAATACGCCTAGCAGCAGTCCAAGCACCGCTACGCCTGCCATAAAGAAATACTTCTTCGCAGGCCGGAGCGCATCGAGAACAGAGATAGACAAATTGTGCCCCCTTCTTTTGGGCCAAGAGTTTGCCCGGAAGAAGCGCAAACTACAAATGTTTGCGCCGCGGCGGTGACTTCGGTAGGTTTAGTCGCGCTCTCCATAGCCTGAGGTGTTGCCAAGCGAATCATGAGAACACGCGTCCGATCTGCAGTAATTTTGCTCGTCAGCCTGATCGCCGGGCCCGCGGCGCTGGCGGCCGGCGATGTCGAACACGGCAAAGAGCTCTATAACATCTGCACCGCGTGTCACGGACCAAATGCCGAAGGCAATCCTGCACTAAACGCGCCCGCCAACGCCGGTCAGGACCCCTGGTATCTGACCCGCCAATTGAATAACTTCAAGGTCGGCATCCGCGGTGCGCACCCGGATGATACGTTTGGCGCACAGATGCGGCCAATGGCGATGATGCTGACCGGCGAGAATGACATCGCCGATGTCGTCGCTTATCTAACAAGCATGGACATGCCCGAGCCGACAAAGACGGTGGAGGGAGATGTCGAGGACGGCAAGAAAGCATACCAGACCTGCATCCCCTGCCATGGCGAATTTGGCGAAGGCGCGCAAGCACTGGACGCACCACGGCTATCCAATCAACACGACTGGTATCTGGTTAGACAATTGGAGAATTTCAAAGCCGGCGTACGTGGTTCGCACCAAAATGACATCTACGGCGCCCAGATGCGCATCATGGCGCAGCTCCTGCAAACCGATGAACAGGTCAGGGCCGTCGCAGCCTATATTGCGTCGATAGATTACCGCCCCGGCGGAGAGTGATCCTTCTCAGCTGAAGACCGCATCAGATGGATTGACGGCCCGCTCAACACCTCGCCGTTGATATCGATTCGCATTTGATAGCGCCCCGGCGCCGGGAACATGACGTTGGTCAGCGGCAGCACGAACTCTGTTTTGGCAGGTGCTCTCGACGGTGGCCGGGGCTCGATCTCGGTGTGGCCTTCAATCGTGAATATGGACAAGCCCGCGGGATCCGTTAGATCCATCTTGAATGGCACCTGTCCCTGCAAGTCCCGTTGCCACTCGACGATGCCGGCGAGCACCATCCTGTCCTGGCGCGCCGGAAAGTCGGGGGCGAGCAATTCGTTGAATACGCCGTGAATGTCCATTTTTCCGTCCGGCCCTGCTCCGGCATCCCTGCAAAAAAGGAAAACAGCCTCCATCAATCGATGCTCCCGCCGTGGTCTCAAACCCACCTGAGCGGGCAGTCTAACCTGTGGAAATCGGATACTGAATCCTCTATTCTCCGCACTGGTATCGGCCGTAGCATCCTACAAGACAGCAAAAAACTGCCGGAGCAGCCAGAGTCTATGTGCTGGCCGGATACTTTGGGAATCGCCGACAGACCGGAATACAGAAGATAAAACATCCGCGACAGTCACGATATTAAGGACACATAAAGTATGCCTCTAGCAATTGTGTTGATTGTTTTGGTAGTGGGTTCGCTCGTTTTTCACTTCCTAAGTCCCTGGACATTCACACCGATCGCATCGAATTGGGGAATGATCGACACCACCGTCGACATTACTTTTGTTGTGACCGGTGTTGTTTTCGTCGCCGTCAATCTGTTCATGGCCTACGCGATCATTCGCTACCGCCACAAAGAGGGCTCGAAGGCGAACTACGAACCGGAAAACACCAAATTGGAAGTCTGGCTGACTGTCGTGACAACCATCGGGGTGGCGGCAATGCTGGCCCCGGGACTGTTTGTCTGGGCCGAGTTCGTCAATGTTCCTGAAGATGCGATGGAAATTGAGGTCATCGGGCAACAGTGGCGCTGGAGTTATCGGCTTCCTGGCGAAGACGGCGAGTTTGGTACCGTCGATACGAAGTTGATCGATAATGGCAATCTGTTCGGTATCGATCCCGAAGATCCTGCCGGACACGACGATGTCCTCGTCGATAGCGGCACGGTACACATTCCGCTCGGCGGTCCGGTGCGATTCTGGCTGCGTTCGAAGGATGTACTGCATAACTTCACCGTGGCTCAGTTCCGGGTCAAGATGGACCTGGTGCCAGGTCTGGTGACCTACATGTGGCTGGAACCGACCAAAGTCGGCGAATACGAAGTGCTCTGTGAAGAGCTCTGCGGTATCGCGCATCACGCCATGCGCGGTCGCGTCATCGTCGACGAGCCGGAGGTTTACCAGGCATGGGTCGACAGCCACCCGACTTTCGGCGAAATGCAGGCTACACCGCCTGGTGACGCGGCGCTCGGTGCTACTTCCTATGCCGTTTGTGCCGCCTGTCACGGCCAACAGGGTGAGGGCATCGTCGCGCTGAATGCGCCGAAGCTCAGTGGTCAGGATCCGTATTACCTCAAGAAACAACTGCAAAATTACAAAGCGGGTATTCGCGGCGCTCACGAAGCAGATATCTATGGCAATCAGATGCGGCCGATGGCGGCGACACTGGTCAATGATTCGATGATCGACAATGTCCTCGCGCATATCGGCACGCTGCCCGATAATCCCGCACCGACAACGATTAACGGCAACATAGAGCATGGTGCCAAGCTGTATGTGATCTGCGCCAACTGCCACGGTGCGAACGGTCAGGGAATAAAAATGAACGCGCCGCGAACGGCCGGCATAAGCGATTGGTATTTGCTCAGCCAGTTGAAGCATTTCAAAGAAGGTATTCGTGGTACGCATCCAGCCGATATGGCTGGCAAACAGATGGGATTCATGGCACGACTGCTTCTCGATGACCAGGCGATGCAAGATGTCGTCTCATACATCAACACTTTGTAGACGGAATGAATTACTGCGGTCTAAGCGCAAGGGGATTTTGATGGCATACGTTGCAATTGCCGACCGGGATCACGAAATAGAACACCACGACCCGACGACATTTATCACCAAGTACATTTGGAGTCAGGATCATAAAGTGATCGCCATTCAGTATGGCATCACTGCGATCTTTGTTGGACTGGTCGCGCTGATCCTATCTGGAATGATGCGCCTTCAGCTCGGCTTCCCGGACACTTTCGCTTTTATAACGCCGACCAATTATTACCAGTTCATCACGATGCACGGGATGATCATGGTCATCTTCCTGCTGACGGCACTGTTTCTGGGCGGCTTCGGCAACTACCTCATACCGTTGATGATCGGCGCGCGGGACATGGTGTTCCCGTACATGAACATGTTGAGCTACTGGGTGTATCTGGTATCGGTCATCATTCTCCTTTCGAGTTTCTTCGTCACGGGAGGACCGACAGGGGCCGGCTGGACCCTCTATCCGCCACAAGCCATCCTGCCGGGCACACCCGGTACGGAGTGGGGCATCGTGCTGATGCTCGTTTCACTCGCCTTCTTCATCGTGGCTTTCACGATGGGTGGACTGAACTACGTAACGACCATTCTCCAGGCACGCGCCCGCGGCATGACCATGATGCGGATGCCGCTCTCGTTGTGGGGCATCTTCATGGCCACGATCCTGGGTCTGTTGGCGTTCCCGGCCTTGTTCGTCAGTGCCGTGATGATGACTTTCGATAAGGCGCTTGGCACGAGTTTCTTCATGCCGGCGATCGTCTCAATGGGCGAACAGATGGATCACACCGGCGGCAGCCCGATCCTGTTCCAGCATCTGTTCTGGTTCTTCGGGCATCCCGAGGTCTACATTGTGGCGCTGCCCGGCTTCGGTCTGGTTTCGGACCTGCTGAGTACGCATGCCAGAAGGAATATTTTCGGTTATCGCATGATGGTCTGGGCGATACTGGCAATCGGTGGCTTGAGTTTCATCGTCTGGGCGCACCACATGTACGTCAGCGGTATGAATCCCTATTTCGGATTTTTCTTCGCGACGACGACGTTAATTATTGCCGTGCCCACGGCCATCAAAGTCTATAACTGGGTCCTCACGCTATGGCAGGGCGACATTCACTTTACCGTGCCCATGATGTTCGCGATCGGATTCATATTCACGTTTACACACGGCGGCCTGACCGGCATTTTCCTCGGCAATGTGGTGGTCGATCTGCCGTTATCGGACACCTATTTTGTGGTTGCTCATTTCCACATGGTGATGGGTGTGTCACCGATAATGGTTGTATTTGGCTCGATCTACCACTGGTACCCGAAGATCACGGGCAGGATGCTCAACACGACACTCGGGATGTGGCATTTCTGGGTGACCTTCCTGGGCACCTATGCGATATATCTGCCGATGCACTACCTCGGATTCCTGGGTGTACCGCGTCGCTATTTCTCGATGGGAGACACCGCGTTCATGCCGGATTCGGCGTTTGCATTGAACCAGGCCATCACTATTTCAGCCCTGATCGTCGGTACCGCGCAGTTGATCTTCCTCTACAACCTGATTGTAAGCATGCGAAATGGCGAGAAGTCTGGCCCCAATCCGTGGAATGCAACGACGCTCGAATGGCAGACGCCGGACACCCCACCGAAGCACGGCAACTGGGGCGATGAGTTGCCGGTGGTGCATCGCTGGGCGTACGACTACAGCGTGCCGGGCTACCACACCGACTTCATTCCGCAGAATGTGCCGCCTGATCCGAACGCGCCCACTCACGATGAAGGCGGATTTACATGACGTTTGCGCTCGTCTTTCTCGCTGTCATTATGGCCACCATTATCGGCTGGCTGTTGCGACAGACGCTGAATGCCCAGCCCTGGGACGTCAACGACCCGCTTGAAAATCAGCCAGGTCGGGGCGTCTTGAACACGCGACCGGCAAAGGTGGGTCTGATTGCCTTCATTGCCGTCGTTACCTCCCTGTTTGCCTTGTTCCTCAGTGCCTACCTGATGCGCATGAAACTGCCAGATTGGAGTCCTCTGACGGAACCGAAACTACTGTGGCTGAATACCGGTGTGCTGGTACTCGCCAGTGTTGCGTTTCAATTGACGCGCGGCGCGGCAAAAAGAAATCAGTTGCTGACCGTGAAAACCGGCCTGGTCGCTGGCGGCACGTGCACGATCTTGTTCCTGCTGGGCCAACTCGTCGCCTGGCAACAACTCCATGCCGGTGGATATTTTCTGACCAGTAACCCTGCCAATTCGTTTTTCTACCTGTTGACGGCTTTGCATGGTCTGCACCTGCTCGGCGGCATGTGGGTCTGGGGAAGAACCACGACCCGCGTACTTACCGGTGCTGATGCCGAGAGTGTGCGCCTGAGCGTAGAACTGTGCACCGTGTATTGGCACTATCTGCTGCTCGTCTGGATCGTAATGTTCGCATTGCTGTTATCTACATAGAAGGATAAGCACAAATGTCTGAAGCTGCGATGACTGATACGGGAGATGTCCTGCCGGAAGGCACGACTGGAGTCGTCGCCGACTTCTCCGCAGACAAACAGGCATTTCATGTGCCCTGGGGTAAGGCCATGATGTGGTTTTTCCTCCTCAGCGACACGTTCATCTTCGGCTCCTTCCTGACCGGGTACATGTCGGTTCGCATGGCCGCAAGGGATGCCTGGCCGATTCCCAGCGAAGTTTTTGCGCTATCGTTTGGCGGGGATCCAATTCCGCTGATCCTGATCGCGATCATGACTTTCATCCTGATCTCGTCCAGCGGCACGATGGCGATGGCCGTCAACATGGGCTACCGCAAGGACCGCATCAAGACATTTTGGTTAATGGTTGCGACTGCCGCATTCGGCGTCATGTTCGTCAGCATGCAGGCATTCGAGTGGACCAAGCTGATCGTCGAGGAGGGCGTGCGTCCCTGGGCCAATCCGATGGGCGCGGCGCAGTTCGGCTCAACCTTCTTTATGATCACGGGCTTTCACGGCCTGCATGTCAGCGCCGGCGTGATTTATTTACTCGTCATCGCATTCAGGGTCAAGAACGGCTTCTATGAGAAACGAGGCGGTAATTACGAGATTGTGGAGATCGTCGGCCTGTATTGGCATTTCGTCGACCTCGTCTGGGTATTCATCTTCGCGTTCTTTTATCTTTGGTAGGAATTCTGTAAGGGGCTTTAAACATGGCACAGGAAGGTCAACAACATCCTTTAGCGATCTATTTCTGGATCTGGGGACTGCTGTTTGTCTTAAGCTTTTTCTCCTACATGGTGGACTACATGAACCTCCAAGGCGGATTGCGCTGGGGCCTGATTCTGCTCTTCATGTTCCTCAAAGCGGGATTTATCGTCTCCATCTTCATGCATCTGGCCTGGGAACGCCTGGCACTCAAGTTCGCGATTCTGGCCCCGCCGATCGCGCTGATGGTGCTGGTCTGGCTGATGGCGATCGAGGCGGACTACACTTTCCTGACAAGAATTGTCTTCTTTGGCGAGGGTGCTGCCCTTCCGGTGCACCATTAATCGAACATAATGCCGTTGCCACGCGTGTGGTTCATTCACGGTTAAGCTTTGTGCTATATGATCAGCTGATCAACAGCTGAACTGTGTTTTAAGGAGAACCCCATTGAGCAAAATCGCGCGACGTAAATTCATTCAATTATCCGCGGTTGCAGCCGCCGGCTGCTTCGTTCGCCCGGGAACGGAAGCGCAAGCTCAGGATTTACCGCAGCTCACCGAAGACGATCCAGTGGCAGTGGCGCTGAAATACACGCACGACGCAAGTAGTGTCGATGCCGCTTCGCGAGCACAGCCCGCAGCCGAGCAAAACTGTGCAAATTGTGCTCAGCTCACCGGTAACGAGGGTGACGCATGGCGGCCGTGTAATATTTTTGTGGGCAAAGTCGTGAATAGCAAAGGCTGGTGCTCGGTCTGGGTACCGAAAGGCTGATTGATCGCCGCTAGCTATCCCGCTGCGCTAACAACAAACGATAAATCTCGTTTCGTCGCCTCCCCGAGAGCGACGAGATAATGTCGGCCGCCTGATTGGTAGGCAAGACAGCAGATACCTCCGCGATCAGTCGGTCGATGCTGATCGTCAACGTCTCGGCATCGACCTCGCGGTTTCCCTGTACGACAAGAACATATTCCCCTTTATTCGGTATCTGTCCGTCGTCGATCATGTCGCGGATTTCGCCGAGCGTAGCCGCAACGCACTGCTCGTGCAGTTTGCTGAGCTCGCGGCCGACGAAGGCGTGCCGCTCAACGCCAAATACTTCGCATAGATCGCCAATGGTGGCCTTGATTCGATGTACTGACTCGAAAAACACGATGCTCCGCGATTCGTCACGGAGTTCGCGTAGTCTGTTGACGCGAGCAGTCTTTTTGTTCGTCAGGAAACCCTCGAAACAAAATCTGTCGGTGGGCAGACCCGCGACGGACAATGCGGCGGTGACGGCACTGGCGCCTGGCACGGGTGAGACAGTACGTCCTGCTTCGTGAGCCGCGCAAACGAGGCGGTAGCCGGGATCGCTAATCAGCGGTGTCCCCGCATCGCTCACCAATGCAATGGATTTTCCTTCTCGTAACGCCATCAAGAGTTTGGGAACGACTGTTTCTTCGTTGTGATCGTGCAGTGCGATTTGCCGCGTTTTGATGCCGAAATGCGATAGCAATCGACCTGTGTGCCGGGTATCCTCGGCAGCGACGAGATCGACATCATTGAGAATTTGCCGCGCGCGTGGCGTCAGGTCTTCGCGATTGCCGATTGGCGTTGCAACTACGAATAGCGTACCGCTGTCCAAATTCCTGACACCTTGTGGCAAACCGGAGTGAGTAATCGTATAGCCCTATGAATGCCCTGAACAGCAAAGCTTGTCGTTGCCTGCTGCTGTCGCTGCTTTTTGCCGCCTTGTCCGGCTGTGCCACCTCGGATATTTCCGGTTGGCCAGGCACGCAAAGCGAAAGGCGCGCGCAGAGCCTCGCAGTTAACGGCCGATATCAGGACTCGGCGTCTGTCTATATCGGCCTCGCCGGGAGGGCAGTGGGCCAGGAACGAGACCGACTAAGCTTGCTTGCCGTTGAGCAATGGCTGAATGCCGGCGATGAACGCCGTGCCAGAAACGCCCTGCGCGAAGTGGCGGTGCCGTCATCCGGGGAACTCTTGTGGTTATGGAGCGCGAATACGGCGGCACTCGCCCTCTGGGACGGGCAGCCGGATAACGCCCTGAGCTTGCTGGAGCCTGTGAGTCGACTGGCGTTGCCAACCGCCTACCGCGTACGAATCGAGGCTTTGCGTGCTGACGCGTGGTTTCAGAAACAAGACCCTGCTCGCGCCATCAGGTTACTGTCACAGCGCGAAGCCTGGCTGGATAGCGACAGAAGCATTCTTCAGAATCGCAAGCGCCTCTGGGAAGGATTACTCGTCAGCGATCTGGAAACACTTCGCACAGCTGCAGAGACGGAATTCGACAGAGAAATTCAGGCCTGGCTGATGCTCGGCGTGCTGGCCACGTCCACCGGTCAGCAAGGCGTTGGCTGGACCAATGGTGTAATTAGATGGCAGGAAAACAATGCCAGGCACCCGGCGATTGCGATACTTTCAGATCTCGAGCTACCCGACAGTGATCTCCTGGAGTTCCCGAGGCAGATCGCCCTGCTGCTGCCTTTGTCCGGCAGCAACGCGGCAGCTGGAATGGCCATTCAAAATGGTTTTTTCGGTGCGTATTTTTCCGCTGTGGGTGGCTTACAGGGCGCGCAACAAGTTCGCGTGTATGACGTTAATGACGCAAGTAGCGTCAGGCAGGCTTATCAGAATGCTGTAAACGACGGCGCGGAGTTCGTGGTCGGCCCGCTGCTGCGACGCAATGTGAATGATCTCGGAGAAGAGATCCTGTTGCCGGTGCCGGTTCTGACGCTGAACTACCTGCCCGACAACTATCTGGCACCACCCGGCCTGTACCAGTTCGCGTTAGCACCAGAAGACGAGGCCGCATCTGCCGCCCAGAGGGCGATTGCCGACGGCAACAAACTCGCCGTGGCGCTGGTACCCGGCAATGAGTGGGGGCGCCGTGTGCTGAGCAGCTTCTCGACGGAATTCGAGACACTCGGTGGCACGCTACTCGAGTACCGTAACTACCAGCCGGCCAATCAGGACTTCTCGGTCGAGATTGAGGGTCTGATGGAACTGTCCCATAGCGTCAATCGCTATCGCCGTCTGAGGGCGAACATCGGTGGGCCGTTGCAGTTCAACGCTCGCAGACGACAGGACGCCGAATTTGTATTTCTCGCGGCCAATGCACCGGCCGGTCGAATGATCAAGTCGCAATTGAAATTCCACTATTCGGGAGACCTGCCGGTTTACTCGACCTCATTCGTCTATTCCATGGACGGGCGATCGAATACTGACCTGAATGGTCTGATGTTCGCCGACACGCCGTGGGTGATTGCTCCGCATAGCTGGATGTCGGAACTTCCAGAACTATATAGTGAGTACTGGCCGGCCGAACGAAGACTGACAAGACTGCACGCCATGGGTTACGACGCATATCACCTGGTCGCAAAATTGTTTGGTTCACGTACCGGTCCGATGGATGAAATAGACGGCGCGACCGGGCGCTTGTACCTCGCTGATGACGGCCGAATTCACCGGCGACTCGCGTGGGCGCAGTTCCAGCGTGGTGAGCCGGTTGCATTACCGGATATCAGCGAGCTCGAAATCGTGTTGCAGGAGCTTGGTGAGCCATCTGAGGAGCAAGCGGAAAGGGAATGGCAAGAGCCGATACCGGATCTATAGGCCGGCGCGCGGAAATACTGGCGCGGGACCACCTCACCGCACAGGGCCTGACGGAAATAACCCGAAATTTTCGTTGTCGGATGGGTGAAATCGATCTCGTCATGCAGGACGGTGACTGTCTGGTTTTCGCTGAAGTCCGATTCCGTAGTCAAAATCGCTATGCCTCGGCGGCCGGCTCTGTCGATCAATACAAGCAACGAAAAATCATAAGGACTGCCGCAGCATTTCTCGGCCGTTACCCTAAGTACAGCGGCTGCACGGTGCGTTTCGACGTCGTCGGACTGGACCAATCCGGGAATCAGACGAGCTTGCGATGGATACGGGATGCCTTTCGGCCAGAGTAGAAACGCGGAAGTATAAAAGGCGATTACGCCTTTTTTTTGAGGTGCGTCCCGGGACCATGCGCGCCTTTCCGTCGCAAACTATTTGACGACCTTGAGGTGCGCGCGCGCAGGTCGTTCTGGCTCCTTATGCGCGGGATCCGGCGGCTCGGGCTGGTCGGCACCGTGCGAAAAGATCATGCCCTGCCCGGTCTCCTTGGCATAGATTCCCAACACCGAACTCACCGGCACCCAGACATCAAACGGCACGCCACTGAAGCGAGCGCGAAAACTAACCGCGTCGTTCGTCAACTTGAGGTTATGCGCAGCCGAATGGCTGATGTTGAGAATGATCTTGCCGTCTTTCACATGTTCGACCGGCACGGTAACGCCGTCTATGGCCGCGTCGACAACAATATGCGGAGTGTGGCCGTTGTCGCCCATCCATTCATGCATGGCACGTACTAAATACGGTCTCTTGGAGCGGCTGGCGTTAGTCACGGCGGGGATTTTAGCAGAATGTTACATCCGCATTTCGTGCTCTAGTTCCGTGAGGCCATCCTGAAACGAACGCCTGCTGAACACGCGTTTCATATATTGCTCGATCGGATCGGCTTGCGAGCCGAGGTCAATACCATATACCGGCAAGCGCCAAAGTATCGGAGCGATACTGCAATCAACCAGCGAAAACTCGTCACTCAGAAAATACTGTTTTGCCTGGAACAGGTCGACGCTTGCAAGGATGCTCTCAGTCAACATCTTCCGAGACTTGGCGTGCAGCTTGCGCTCTCCGTCAATTTCGAATTGCTCGGCAAGCCTGTACCAGTCTGTCTCGATTCGAAATAACGCGAGTCGAAACTGCGCGCGCGTGACCGGATCGACCGGCATCAATGGCGGATGTGGAAATCTCTCGTCGAGGTACTCGATGATGACCCGGGAATCGTATAACACCAGATCTCTGTCCACGAGCGTTGGCACGGTGTGGTAGGGATTAAGGTCCATCAGGTCTTCGGGCAAATCGGGGCCGTCGACATTTGAGATGTCGATATTGATGTTCTTTTCAGCCAGCACCAGCCGTGTTCGATGACTGTGAATGTCTGTCGGTTTCGAAAATAGAGTCATTAAGGATCTTCTGTTGGCAATTACTGCCATATCGGCCACTCCCGGGATGTCATTAGTGTATTCGGTGAATTATTCAGCCGGCCAATTCGCTGTAGCCGGAGTCTAGGAAACGTCTTTCCAAATTTGTTTTTTCAACATGTACGAAAGGACAAGGAACACGGCCAGGAACATCAGCACCCACACGCCGATCGCCTTCCTCTTTAGTTGTGCGGGCTCACTCATGTAATCGAGAAAATTAACAGTGTCGCGGACAAATGTCTGAAACTCTTCGTCTGACATGTTGCCGTCGGTCACCGCCTCGAATCCCTCGAATATCAGTTCTGTGCCGTCTTCAGATTCGTGTTCCTCGAATATCGCCTTTTGATAGCCCTGCATCTCCCACAATACGTCGGGCATGCTGGTCCCCGGCAACAGCACGTTATCAACGCCGGTTGGGCTTTCAGGATCGACATAAAAAGACTGCAGAAACGTGAATACGTAGTCGATGCCACGACTGCGTGGTGTTACGGAGAGATCGGGCGGCGGCTTGCCGAACCATCGTATGGCATCTTCGTCCCGCATGGTCCGCTGAATCGTGTCGTGAGGGACCTCGGCATTGAACATCAGGTTCTCGATGAGTTGCTCCTCCGTCAGCCCCAGGTCGCGGCCCATTCTGTTGAAACGCACGTACTTCGCCGAATGACAGCCCGAACAATAATTCATGAAATTTCGAGCGCCGCGCTGCAGTGATTCTGTATCCGAGACATCATTGTCGGCGTGTTTCAGCTTCATGGCGCCGTCGCCGGCAGCGATGCTGTTGGTAGCGGCGAACAACAACAGTGACGATAAAAGCGTGGCGATCGATTTACCCATGCCAGACCACCCTGTCCGGTACCGGCTTGGTCTTGTCTATCGTGGTGTAGTACGGCATGAGCAAGAAGAAAAAGAAATACAATGCCGTGAATATGCGCGCCAACAATACGTACAGCTCGTTAGCCGGCTGCATACCGAGCCAGCCAAGCAGCAGGAAACTGACGGTAAAAGTGGCGAGTGCCGACTTGTAAAGCCAGCCGCGATAGCGAATCGATTTCACCCGCGACTTGTCAAGCCAGGGCAGCAACATCGGTAGAAATACCGCCGCCCCCATTGTCATCGCACCGAGGAGCTTGTCGGGAACTGCACGCAACATTGCGTAAAAAGGCGTGAAATACCAGACGGGCTGGATATGTGCCGGTGTAACGCGAATGTCAGCAGGATCGAAGTTGGCATACTCAAGAAAATAGCCCCCCATCTCCGGCGCAAAAAAGACCACACCACAAAAGAACATCAGAAATACGATAAGCGCGACCAGATCCTTGCTCGTGTGATAAGGATGAAACGCGACTCCATCGAGCGGAATCCCGTCCGGTCCCTTATGGTCCTTGATCTCGACGCCGTCGGGATTGTTCGAGCCTACCTCGTGCAAGGCGACGATATGAACAAACACCAGGCCGACCAACGCCATGGGCAACGCGATCACATGAAGCGCGAAGAAACGGTTCAGCGTGATATCCGATATCGAGTAGTCGCCACGAATGTATTCGACCAGGGTTTCGCCAATTCCCGGGATCGCGCCGAACAGGGAGATGATGACTTGTGCGCCCCAGTAGGACATTTGTCCCCAAGGCAACAGGTAGCCGGCGAACGCCTCGGCCATCAGCGCGAGGAAGATCAGCATGCCGATGATCCAGATCAACTCCCTCGGCTTCTGGTATGAGCCGTAAAGCATCGCCCGGAACATGTGCAGGTAAACAACGATGAAGAACGCCGAGGCACCCGTGGAGTGCATATAACGGATTAACCAGCCCAGCTCGACGTCGCGCATGATGTACTCGACAGACGCGAAGGCTTCCGCCGCGGATGGTTTGTAGTTCATCGTAAGAAAAATGCCGGTCAACAGCTGGATGATCAGCACGACCATGGCGAGCACACCGAAGAAATACCAGAAATTGAAATTCTTTGACGCGTAATACTCGGTCGCGTGTTTTTTCATGGTCTTCGTCAGTGGAAAGCGATCGTCAATCCACTTGAGAAATCCACCTTTCGGGCTACCGATTTCAGATTCGATACGCGCCACTATGCTGCCCCTGAATCGACGCCGATCATTATTACGTCATCCTGGATAAACCGGTATGGCGGCACCCGCAGGTTGGTCGGCGCCGGCACACCCTTATAGACGCGGCCGGAGAGATCGAATTTCGAACCATGACAGGGACAGAAGAATCCGCCATACCAGTCCGCGGCCGGTCCGACCTCGAACTGTTCCAGAGGTGCGCATCCCAGATGGGTACACGAACCCTCGACGACCAGGATTTCTGGTTTGCGAGAGCGAAATTCATTGACGGCGAAATTGGGCTGCTGATCCGCGTTGCTGGAGTCCGGGTCATCAAGGTATTCGCTTACCAGCGATAGCCTCGAGAGCATTTCCTCGGAGCGCCTGAGAACGAATACCAACCTGCCACGCCACAGGACTCTTATCATCTCACCGGGTTCGAGCGAGCCAACGGCGACCTCGACCGGAGCGCCCTGGGCCTCGGCCCGCGCACTGGGCTTCAGCGAGGAAATGAACGGAATGGAGGCAAGGGCAATGCCCGCCCCTCCAGTAACAGCAGTGGCAACAGCTAGAAAATGACGTCTGTTGCGATCAACGTCATCGGTCATCAAGGCGCTCCCTTATACCGGCCCCAGGTGGCCGTTTTTTGCTTTGCCCGAAAACTGGTAGATTTGCAGCAGGCCCCTTTTGCCGTCAGGATGACGGTCAAAGCGGGCCTGGGTGCGGAACCAGTGGCGCATTATACACGCGGCCGCTCAAAATTGGCTAGGCGCTGACCCGTCTGAGTACTCAAACCGCGACGATCCAACGTAATCCGAGGACGACATGTGGCCGGACTCAAATCGGCTCTGATTTTTCTACTACAGTCCGTAATCGTTGGATTGGCGGTGGCCTTTCTCGTCGTCCTGATTCGGCCGCAATGGCTGCCGGTGAATGCCGGAAACGGCTCGGGTCAGCCTGCCTCATACGCCAATGCGGTCGACATCAGCGCCCCGGCGGTTGTGAATGTCTACACAAAACGGCTGGTGCAATCCACTGCCACCCCTGATGCGAGAAGCCGCTTTCGGCTGGATACCAATCTTGGATCCGCGGTGGTCATTGACCCCGAAGGATACCTGGTCACCAACTACCACGTCATCGGCGGCGCCGCAGAGATCCGTGTGCAGATGTCCGATGGCCGGGTCGCCAATCCTGTCGTCGTAGGCTATGACGCGGAAACAGACCTCGCGCTTCTGAAAGTCGACTTAGGGTTGTTGCCCGCAATACCGCTGGGCAGGTCCGATCAGCTTCGTATCGGCGACATAGTCCTTGCGATCGGAAATCCATATGGCCTTAGCAAGACAGTCACCCAAGGCATCGTCAGTGCGACCGGCCGCGGCCTTCTCGGCTTGTCGACCTTCGAAAATTTCATACAGACCGACGCGGCAATTAACACCGGCAACTCCGGTGGCGCACTGGTCAACACCGCCGGGCAGCTGGTTGGCATCAATACCGCCGTGCTGGCGCAGGATGTCGATACCAAAGGCATCAGTTTCGCAATTCCCGTCGATCTCGTTCGCGGCGTCGTAGCCGCGATCAAGGAACACGGTAGAGTCATTCGTGGATATCTTGGTCTGATGCCTGACGATCTCACGCGGGCTGAGTTTCAGGCGCTCGGACTTGATTCGAATGTCGGCATCCTTTTGTCCCAGGTCTTTAAGGACGGTCCAGCGTATGCAGCCGGTCTCAGGCAGAACGATGTCATTCTTACGATCAATGGTGAACCCATTCAGAGCGGCCAGCAGGCTCGCCTGCTCGTGGCCGGGCTAACGCCTGGCGATTCGGTCGAGATGGTGGGCTGGCGTAACGGTCGCCGCTTCTCGACGACCGCGCAGGCCGTCGAGCGCCCTCGCGAACCTTGAGAGCGCCCTAGCGACCCGGCACGCGGCGAATCGTCGCCCCCAGCTGGTTCAGCTTCTCCTCAATTCGCTCATAACCCCGATCGACATGATAGATTCGATCCACGAGGGTCTCTCCTTCCGCGGCGAGACCAGCAAGGACCAGTCCGGCTGAAGCACGAAGATCAGTCGCCATAACGGGCGCGGCAGTCAGTTTCTCGACGCCCGTCGATATCGCCATATTGCCTTCTATACGGATATCGGCACCCATACGCTGCAGCTCAAGCACGTGTTGAAAGCGGTTTTCAAATATGGTTTCGGTAACGGTACCGACGCCGTCGGCCATTGCGTTCATCGCACAGAACTGCGCCTGCATATCGGTCGGAAACGCGGGGTACGGCGAGGTGCGAATATCGACTGCCCTGGGCCTCAAGCGTTTCATATCCAGCTCGATCCAGTCCTCACCGACATCGATCGACGCGCCGGCTTCGGCCAGTTTGAGCAGTACGGCTTCCAGGCGATCCGGTGACGTCTTCCTAAGCCGCACATTGCCGCCGGTCATCGCCGCCGCAACGAGATAGGTGCCCGTTTCGATGCGGTCGGGCAATACTGAATAGGAAGTGCCGCCAACTTCATCGACACCCTCGATGCGAATCGTGCTGCTGCCGGCGCCGGAAATTTTCGCCCCCATACTATTCAGAAAATTCGCAAGATCAATAATCTCGGGTTCCCGCGCCGCGTTTTCGAGTATCGTCTCGCCGCGGGCAAGAACCGCCGCCATCATCAGATTCTCGGTGCCGGTCACGGTGACGATGTCGAATACGATATGGGCGCCCTTGAGCCGCTCGGCCCTCGCCCTGATGAATCCGTTTTCGACCGTGACCTCGGCCCCCATCGCCTGAAGGCCTGAAACATGCAGATTGACGGGGCGTGCGCCGATCGCACAGCCGCCCGGCATCGATACATCCGCCTCCCCAAAGCGGCTGACCAGTGGGCCGAGCACGAGGATGGAAGCGCGCATTGTTTTCACAAGCTCGTACGGCGCACAACGCTCGCTGATATCGCTGCTGTCGACTTCAACATTGAGCTTGTCGTCGATCGTGACAATGGAACCCATGCTTTGCAGCAAGGAAATTGTCGTAGTCACGTCGTTGAGATGGGGCACATTACTGACAGTCACTCTGTCTTCAGTCAGTAAAGTGCCGGCCAGAATCGGTAATGCGGCATTTTTGGCGCCCGAAATCGTGATCTCGCCTTCGAGACGGGCTCCCCCGGAAATGAGTAATTTATCCAATGCTGTGTCAGGCCTGGCCGGGTGATTCCAGTTGGCGCCATTCTTCCGGCGTATGAGCACGAATCGACATGGCATGAATCTCGTTGCCCATCAACGACCCCAGGCACTCGTATATGAGCTGATGGCGCTGCAGGGACCGCTTGCCCTCAAATGCCTCCGCCACGACGACGGCTTCAAAATGCGTGTTGTCGGGACTTATGACTGTCACGACAGCATTCGGTAAGCCGGCTTCGATCAACGTGGCAATTTCTGCTGGATCCATGTCTGTTTTATCGCTACTCGCTTCACGAACGGCGCAGTGTAACAAAACCGGCCACTAGCCCAACTCGCGATGCTGATTGTGTATCATTGGCATCGCGGGCCGGGTTCGCGAATAGCCTCGTTCTGGCACCGAAAGTGCGATTTGCTACGTCGGGTCGCAACAACAATACTGATCAGAACATCTAAATATGCTTGGCAATATTGCTGAAATTTTTGCCGGCCTGGTTCTCCTGATCTGGGGGGCCGACCGGTTCGTCCACGGCGCTGCCGCAACTGCCAGGAATCTCGGCGTCGCGCCCCTGCTCATCGGCTTGACCGTCGTGGCATTTGCCACCTCGGCGCCGGAAATCCTGGTCGCCATCGTTGCCGCGGCCCGTGGACAGACTGACCTGGCAGTCGGCAATGCGATTGGCTCGAATATTGCCAATATCGGGCTGGTGCTCGGCACTGTCGCCATCATTCGGCCGATCGAGATGACGTCCGCGACCCTGCGGCGTGAGATGCCGGCCTTGCTGGCGGTCTCGCTACTCACCGTGTCCCTGTTTCTCGATTCTTATCTCAGTCGAGTCGACGGCTTCGTGCTGCTGACCGGCCTGCTCATCGTCATGGTCTGGCTGGTGCGGCTCGGCACGCGATCGTCGGTGAGCGATTCAATGACAGCGGACTACGAGGCGGAGATTCCCCGGGACATGCCGATGAGAACGGCCATAATCTGGCTGATCATCGGACTTGCAGCATTGCTTGTCGGCGCCCATTTCATGGTCGACGGGGCGCTCGAGGTCGCTCGGGCGCTCGGCGTAACCGAGCTGGTCATCGGTATCTTGCTGGTCGCCTTATTTACCAGCCTGCCCGAACTTGCCGTGTCCCTCGTCGCCGCTTTGAAAGGCGAATATGGCCTGGCGCTCGGCAACATTGTGGGCTCGAACACCTTCAACTCATTGGCCGTCATCGGTATAGCAGCAATCATCCATCCGGCGGCTTTGCCACCGTCTGTGCTATCCCTGCACATATTCGTCCTGGTTGCGTTCACGCTGGTGTTATTCGCCATGACCTATGACTACGATGGCAAGGGTCATATCTCGCGACTGGAAGGCGTAGGGCTGCTGGTCGCATTTCTTGCCTATGACGGATATGTGGTGGCGCAAAACCTTTAGTCCCTGCTTTTTGTATTCGGGTTAAACTTGGTCAACACGGTCCCCCTATTGACACCGGAGTCACCTTGTCTGCAGACCTGAAACACGACGAACTCCTCGCTTTGGCCAGTCGTGTACTCGATATCGAGTCCCGAGCAGTCGACCAGCTGAAATCACGACTTGACGGCTCGTTTGTGGCCGCTTGTGACCTATGCCTGGCCACAAAAGGCCGGGTGGTCGTTACCGGCATGGGTAAGTCCGGCCACATCGGCAGAAAGATTTCAGCAACGCTTGCCAGTACCGGCACACCCTCTTTTTTCGTGCACCCGGCCGAAGCCAGTCACGGCGACCTCGGCATGATTACGTCGAATGATCTGCTTCTCGCGGTGTCCTATTCGGGAGAGACAGAGGAAGTCGTCACGATACTGCCCTTGATCAAGCGCATGGGTGCGCAGCTGATTTCCATCACGGGCAAGCCGGCTTCCACACTCGCGAAAGCGGCCGATGCACATCTCAATGTGCAAGTGGATGAGGAAGCCTGTCCGTTGAACCTTGCGCCGACCGCCAGCACCACAGCGACGCTCGCGATGGGCGACGCGCTCGCCGTCGCGCTGCTGGAGAGCCGCGGGTTTACGGCCGAGGATTTCGCGTTGTCACACCCGAGCGGCAGCCTCGGCAAACGCCTTATTCTGCGTGTAGCAGATGTAATGCACAGCGGCGAGCAAATTCCTTCGGTCGGCGCCGATGTACCGCTCAGTGAGGGACTGGTGGAAATGACGCAGAAGAGTCTGGGCATGACGGCCATCGTCGATAAAGATGACCGGCTACTCGGGATATTCACCGACGGCGATTTGCGGCGCACACTGGATGCCACTATCGATGTTCATAAGGCAACAATGAGTTCCGTCATGCATCGGCAATGCAAAGTAACCGGGCCGGACGTGCTCGCTGCAGAGGCTGTACGGATCATGGAAGAGAACCAAATTACGGGTCTGCTCGTGACTGACGATGACGGCCGGCTGATTGGCGCTTTGAATATTCATGACTTGTTCCGCGCGGGCGTGATGTGAACAGCGGAGACCGATCTCTCGCCGGCATTCGTCTGGTTGCATTCGATATCGACGGTGTCTTTACGGACGGCAGGCTCTACATATCGAATGATGGTATTGAGTCCAAAGCCTTTCACACACACGATGGCTTTGGTATTCGCCAGCTAATTGCGGCCGGTCTGCAGGTCGCCGTTATAAGTGGTCGCGAGTCAATTGCTGTTGAAAAGCGCATGAGCGAACTCGGTGTGCATCATGTTATCCAGGGCAACTCCGACAAGGTGGCTGCGTTCGATGCATTGACTGCGGAGCTGGGAATCAGCGAAGCTGATGCCGTCTATGTCGGCGATGACATTGCGGATCTTCCGCTCTTGAACCGCGTGGGCTTCTCGGTCGCCGTTAGTAACGCGCATGAAGAAGTCAAGGCGGTCACCGACTACACCACCGACAGAGCGGGCGGTTTCGGTGCGGTCCGGGAAGTTTGCGATCTCATTCTCAACGCCCGGAATGTGGCGGGAGCTTAGGTCCGATGTCGGCGCGAGGAATGATCGGCTTTTCAGCACTACTCCTGGTGGCCATTGGCAGTTGGTATATGGCCCGCCAGCTCGGCAAGACTGAAGTCGTCGATACAACGGGAAGTGCGATATCCGACGGCTATTATCTGAAATCCGCGAGAATTCTCGGCACTGATGAGGATGGCCACCTGCTCTATGAAATCGAAGCCGACTATGCCGAGCAACTGGATGGTCAGGACATCGCTTTTCGAAACGTACGGATCAGGTATTCGGACGGCGCCAAGGTGCCCTGGGTTCTGAATGCCGATGCCGCAACCATCAGTCGTCAGAATCCCGAGCGGGTCATCCTGAAGGGGCATGTCCGTGCGGTGAGTACGGACGGATTTGACGGCAAGGAAACGGAAATCAGGACGCAGTACCTGGAATTCGAACCGCATGCTTACCGGGCCGAGACGGACAGCCGGGTTCAGATTCGCATCGGTCAACGAAGTCTAACGGCGACCGGCATGCTAGCATTGCTGCAGGAAAACCGCCTGGAACTCAAGTCGAATGTCAGCGGCAAGTTCGTTCCGTAACGACGCCAATATGCAAGCTTTACATCTTAGA
>CAYLSX010000002.1:0-50200 GCA_964386685.1 uncultured Woeseiaceae bacterium
AGGGTCACGTTCTGTTAATGGTCAGGGACAAACGGGACTACGACCTGGTCCTGGAACCAACGGTTAATTCCACGCCGGGGCTTGTCGCGCCAAGTATTCTGGCGCCGGGGCTCCAGCAGTATTCGGATCTCGAGCCGGGCGCATATCGGCTGGAAGTGGCGGCCAGCGGCTACGACCCGGTTGTGCGCCGTGTCTACGTTGAGTCGGGAAAAACGACGCCTGTGACCGTTCTCCTCGAAGCGTCCAGGCCGGAGATCGAGGCGATTACAGTATCGGCAAGCCGTTATGAGATCTCTCGTGACGTCGTTACGTCATCGTTCCTGCTCGATCGACGCACGATTCAGAACATGCCTGACATCGGTGAGGACCCGGTGCGCGTCGTGCAACGATTGCCAGGAACGGCAGCCGGCGGCGTTTCGGCACGCGCGCATCTTCGCGGTGGAGAAGATTCCGAGACCGGAATCATCCTGAACGGCCAGCGGCTATTCGATCCCTATCACGTTCGCGACTACAACAACATATTCAGCGCGATCGACTCCCGTGCGATTAATGGAGTCGAGGTCTACACCGGCGGATTTCCCGTGCGTTATGGTGATCAACTCAGCGGCTTTGTGCTCATGGACTCTCTCGACTCCATCGGGTCGAGGCACACTGAACTTGGCGTCAGCGTATTTAATACATCGGTGCTGTCGGCCGGCACGTTTTCGGGTGGTGATGCGCAATGGCTGTTCTCTGCCAGGCGCAGCAACCTGGATGTGGTTCTGAACCGGACGCTTGGAGAGCCGAACTATTACGACATATTTAGCCAGGTCGCATTTGATCTGGCTCCCGATGTCAGACTGACTTTTAATGGACTTTACGCGGATGACGCGGTCACCGTGGTTCTCGAAAGCGAGCCCGACGAACTCGAACAGGCAAGGAGCGACACGCAAAATGCACAGTTCTGGTTGATGCTCGAGAACCAGTGGTCGTCGGCCTTGCGCAGTGCGAGCGTCATATCGGTAAATTCGCTCTCGAATGACCGGGTTGGTGAATCAAACGACATGGAAAAAATGTTGGCTACTGTCGATGATCGCCGCCGCATTGAACGATACGGATTCCGGCAGGACTGGTTCTGGAACCGATCGGACACTCACCTGGTCCAGTGGGGGTTTCAGGCCGAACATAGCGAAGCTCGTTACAGCTATAGGAGCCAGGCGCAGTACTTCGGACTGCCTGAGTTGTACGAGGACGTAGTCAATCCGATCTCGCGAGATCTAAATGCTTCGCCGATTGGCAATAATTTTGCCGTCTATTTGTCGGACCGCTGGAAGGTCGCCCGCAACACGATAGTTGAGTTGGGCTTGAGATGGGATGATCAGACATATACCGGTTTCGTATCAGACTCTCAGTTGAGCCCGCGATTAAGTGTCTTGCATGCCCTGAGTCCGGCAACAGAATTAAGATTCAGCTGGGGGCGCTATCACCAGTCCCAGGGCATACACGAGCTACAAATAGAGGACGGCGTAACCGATTTCTATCCGGCCCAGAGGGCCGATCACATCATTGCCGGACTACGGCACAATTTCAGAAACAAGTACTCTGCCCGACTCGAGCTATTTCAGAAGGATATGGACCGGCTTCGGCCACGCTTTGAAAATCTCTTCGACCCGTTGGCGCTCATCCCCGAACTGCAGCCGGACCGGGTAAGAATCCTGCCAAGCAAAGCCCGATCCAGAGGGCTGGAACTATCTATCGATTACACCAGCGGTCCGCTGTCGTGGTGGGCAAGCTATACGCTGTCTGAAGTGACTGACACCGTGGATGGCGTCAACATACCAAGGAGCTGGGATCAGAGAAATTCGCTAATCGCGGGCTTGAGTTGGTTTGGTAATGCCTGGGACTTCACAGTAGCTGGCAATATTCATTCCGGCTGGCCAACGACGAGTCTGAGCCTTGTCGATTCGATTGACCCTGCCGGTCAGCCGATAACTGTCGCTATCCCCGGGCCCCGAAACGCCGAACGACATCCATCGTACTCAAGTGTCGATGTGCGCATCAGCCGCAGATTCAAAGTCGGTAAAGGAACTGTTACCGCGTTTTTCGAAGTCGCTAATCTTTTCGACAGCAAAAATGTATGTTGCAGGGACTACGACCTGGAGGACAATGGGACGGGTGAGGTTGCTCTGGAGCTTTCAAATGATTACTGGTTGCCACGCTTGCCGGCGATCGGGGTGCTCTGGGAATTTCAGTAGACGCGGACTTCGCTTGGCGCCCAGATTATTTTTTCGCAGCGCGTTCGGCGGATGCGAGCGTATTCGCCATGAGCATGGCAATGGTCATCGGCCCGACCCCGCCGGGAACCGGTGTGATCGCGCTGGCGATGCCCCTGGCTTCGTCGAAGTCGACGTCGCCCGTTAGTCTGGTCTTGGTTTCGCCATCCTCGGTGACCTCGATGCGATTAATGCCGACATCGATAACAACTGCTCCCGGCTTGAGCCAGTCGCCTTTTACCATGTTCGGCCTGCCGACTGCGGCGACCAGGATGTCCGCGTTTCTGCAGACGCCGGGCAGGTCTTTGGTGCGGCTGTGTGCAATCGTGACCGTTGCGTTCGCCTTCATTAACAGGCTGGCAAGCGGCTTTCCGACAATATTCGATCGACCGATGATGACCGCATTAAGACCAGACAAATCCTGTCCGAGTTGATCCTCGATCATGAACATGCAGCCCGCAGGCGTGCACGGCACGAACGCACTCTCTGTCTGACCGGCCGTTAGCTTGCCGATGTTTTCGAAATGAAAACCGTCAACATCTTTCTCAGGGCTGATCGACTGCGTGACCAGCTGTTCGTCGAGATGATCGGGAAGTGGCAACTGTACAAGTATTCCATGAATGGAAGGATCGGCATTCAAAGTTTCCACGAGTTCCAGAACCGCTTCTTGTGACGAGTCGGACGGGATCGCGTGACGGACAGAATGAAACCCACATGCCTCGGCGGTTCGCTTCTTGTTTCTGACGTAGACCTCACTCGCCGGGTCTTCGCCAACTATTACGACAGCGAGGCCTGGCGTAATGCCGGATGTTGCGAGAAGCTCGGCCGTCGATTTCCGTATTGAAGCAGTCAGGTCAGCTGCCTTGGCCTTTCCATCGATGATCGTCGCACTTGCCATAAATTCCGGTCCTTAGACATAAATTACCGCCTTTTCCGGCGGTTGGGGCGCCGATGGTACCGCGGAGGCGCATCCCCGTAAACATCCCGCAGGGCCCGGCCTGTCTGATATCGGAGACGCAAATAACGGTAGAAAATAGGCATTCGGGTGCTACCATCGTGCATGAGAAGGAGGGCGAATGATGGTCGATCGCATCAGTTCCCGGACAAATGTCGTACTCAGACAATGGCCGATCGTCTTGCTCCGTGTCTACACCGGAGTTTTTTTTGTTTACCACGGCATCGGCAAACTTCGTCAGGACGACTTCGCGGGCGGTCTGACCGGGTTTCTATCGAGCAGTCTGGAATCAAGCTTTTCCTTCTACCGTCCGTTTGTCGAATCTGTCGTATTACCCAACGCAGGAATCTTCGCCCCGCTGGTTGCCTGGGGTGAGTTGGCGATTGGGCTCGCTCTTATTCTCGGACTTGCAACTCGCTACGCCGCGTTTATCGGTGCATTCATGGTCTTGAATTTCTGGTTTGCGAAAGGTCTCGGTTTTTTCGTCGGCGCCAATCACGATATCGTCTGGTTCGTAATACTGATCGTGCTTGGCTCTGTCCCGGCAGGAAAAATCGCCGGTCTGGATGACGGCCTGTCGGACCGGCTACCGTTTCTTCGCTGATCCGGATTCATCCATCAAAGTGACGGAACAGTGGCTTGAGCGCTGGGAGGAGGGCCGCATTGGCTGGCACGAGCCGGACGGTAACGCCAATCTCAAAAGGCACTGGCCCGTCCTGCCGGAAAGCAGCCGCGTGCTGGTTCCCCTTTGTGGAAAATCTTACGACCTGATCTGGCTGGCGAATCGCCGGCTCGATGTCGTAGGCGTGGAATTATCCCGAACTGCAATCGTATCGTTCTTCGATGATCACGAGCTCGAATACGAGGTCGATTCCGATGGGAAACTACCGCGCTACCGCTCGACTGCCCAGCGGATTTCGATTTTCTGCGGCGACTACTTTGACTTTGAGTCGCGACCATTCGATGCGCTCTTCGATCGCGGCGCCCTAATTGCCATGCCGGTCGACGAGCGACCACGATATGTCAAGCACACCGAGGCCTTGTTGGAAGAGAACGCATACCGTTTGATCATTTCAATCGAATACGATCAGGCTGCAGCAAGCGGGCCACCATTCGCGGTTATGCCGGATGAGATAAGTTCCTACTGGGACGATATGCGATTGCTCAGCCGGCACAACGATATCGACAATTGCCCGCCGAAGTTCAAAGCGGCCGGTTTGACTCAGGTTGTGGAGGCGGCCTGGTCATCCGGGCGATAGTTCCAACTCCGCCGGCGTCCAACGTTTCTCCCGGCGCGAGACTCGCCCGACAACGTCTTCGGTGTCGTAGCTCACAGGTGCCGTGGCGGCAAGCGAATTCGGAGTGTTCAGCAAGGCGTGGGTGTTGATGATGCCGAACTGCCCACGTTCGGTCTCTATTAACGCGCCGATGTAAACACCGCATTTGCGGCAAAGAAGAAAGTCGGCCGTTCGCAGTCCAAAACGATAACGATTCAGGAGTTTTTCGTCTGCGACAGCAAATAGAACAGAGCCGGACGGATCGGATGCGCTCAATGCATCATGCGCGCGGCAAAACCTGCACTGACAGGCCCTGATCGACCATCTTTCAGGTGCCAATTCGGTTTGGTATCGATAGCCAATGGCGCCGCAATGACAGCTTCCCTGATATTCCGCTTTCACGTCGCGTCACGCTCTTCCCGAGGACGACGTTTGTGGACTCCGTAGAGAAATACGAGCGGTGCGATTGATGCCACGACATGTTTGATCGAATGCCCACTAATCACGTGACCGAATTCAAACGTCGCGTAATCGAAATATTCGAATAACTTGGAAAGCGCATAAAGGACAATGACGAACCAGAGAAAGTCGACGTTGTCATAGATCGACCGATACATCAGAAGAATCAGCGGAATAAGCAGCATCGGTAAAAACTGCACGATTGCGTAGGGTCTGAGGTCTCCAACTCCACGCGACTCTGTAACGGCCCAGAAGACTACAGAGCCGGCACCGATAATGAGCAGTGGAATTAACATTCGCCTCGCCGCCGGCAAGGATATGTGCTCGCCGACAATGATCGTTACCAGCCCCATGAAGCCAATCGTCATCGGCAGGCGGTCCCATACCAGCGTTTCATTACCTGGCGCATAATGAAAGTAGGCGGAGCCGAAGCCGGTCAGGAAAATTCCGGCGAAAAACACCAGGTAGGCCGTCTGCAGACCGGGCGAAATTCCGGCTCGGCTATTCGAACTCGAATAGTAAAAGCCGGCTCCACCAGCCAACAAGAATGGAAGATTTGACAGGACATTCCAGAAATTAGGCACGCCCAGGATCGAGCGAGTATCTGCGAACGCATAATATGATTGGTCTTGGGGAATTGGATCGATGAAAAACACCGCGGTGATCAGAACCGCGGACAACAGAATCAGGAAAATCGTTTTCGTTTTCACGAACCTGTTTGACCTGCCTCGCAATCAACTTTCTTCATCGGAAAATCGACGGCTCTCTCAACTCCGTCAATGGTGCCTTCGATGCGTCCCAGCAATTCTTCATCCGACACCAGTCTATAGATTATGCGCTGCGGAAAGTCGTGGTCGGGATTCTCGAAGATTACCTCGCGATTGGTAACGTTCGTCATCGTAAAGCCAGTCGTATTTTGTCCGGACGGTGAGGCGATAAACTCGAGCCCACCGTCTTCCTCCTCGACAATCCGCATGAACTCGAAGGCGACTGTCTTGCCGCCGCGAACACTGCGATTCATACCGATCATTGTTCCGCCGGCCGGTAGCATCCAGTGCTCAGCTGATCCGGGTTCCTGATTCGACGACTCCCAGCAGCCGGACAGCCAGGCCAGGTCGTCAATCGCGCCGGGTAACGCGGCGACTGGGATCACGCTTATTGCGGCGAGAAAGGCGATTTTTTTCATGACGATTTGGGCTCCCACAACTCTACCTTGTTGCCATCCGGATCCATGAACCAGCCGAAACGGCCAAAGTCGTAGGCCTCTACGTCACCGACAAGCTCTGCGCCTCCCGCCTGAACCTGTTGCAGGGCTCCGTCCAGATCGTCAACGATTAAATTGAACATGTACTGTTTCTTGGCGGGGTCGAAATATTTCGTGTCAGCCTGAAATGCGCTCCATACGACGAAGCCGTCGGCGGGCAGATCACCCGTCATAAACGATACACCCGGGTCATCGGTCTTGTTGATACCCAGGTGCTTCGCGTACCACTTATATAGTTTGTCGGGATCCTCGGACTTGAAGAAGACCCCGCCCACGCCGACGACTCTCGCCATCTCATTAGCCTCCACCAGTTTGCAGCCACTTGATGCTTAGAACCGGTCGTTGTTTTCAAAGTTCAAATTGTTGATTTTCGTCCTGCCCAAGATTTTCAGTAACAGGCTTCTTCCGGCGCGCAGTATCGGGTACAGGATGCTGGAAACGACCTTCGATCTGAAGCACCAGTAGGCCAGACGATTGAAGACACCCGAGCGAGTACCCATGATCGATAAAGCGTGAATGGCATCGACGCCGTAGTACATAGAGTCTCCCACGATGAGCACCATTCCCTGATCGATATCGAGCTCCGCGGCCGTTATCTCGTCCATTATCGGGCTCGGTTCCCGCGCGTCGATCAAGACCAGGTTGCCGACCGACTCGCGAATGCGCACTGTCTCGCAATAATATGTACATGCCGGGCATTCTTTATCGTAGACAAGAAAGATGTCGGTCTCATCCGTCATACCGACGCGCTAAGCCTCCAAGTCTCGTTGCCAGAACAGGCGATAAGACCCGACGATGTCGGCTTTGGTCACAACTGGCGGTTCATCGCAGCGATCTTTGATATCAGATAAAAAATCCTGGAAGGCAGATGTCTCGGGTAACGGGTTTTTACCGTCGGCTGTTTCGACGACGGCGATGTGCACGAAACTCAAGCCGTCATCGAGGTTGAACGATACGTAACGGAGTCCATCGGGCTTGTCTTCGTCGAGTTGAGCAAAAACCTTCTTGATGAATTGCCTGTTTTCGTCAGCACGATCGGCTTTGACTTTGTAACGAACGACTGTCGTTTCCATTTTTCAGGTCCCCATTTGCCGTCGAATATCAACTAATACTACTCCAGGTTACTGCCGGCATGCCTAGTTCAGGGTACGGCACATAACATCATCATTCTGCCTGTCGTTGCCAAGCATGAAATACTTGTTACCCACTGCGGAAAACCCGTGCTTTTCATAAAAGCTGCGCGCTCTCGGATTCTTCTCCCAGGCGCCGAGCCAAACGGTTCCATAGCCTTCTCCTTTAGCGTGCTCGAATACCGCCTGCAATAGCACAGCTCCGACACCGCCACTTTGCCTGGTTGCGTCAACGTAGATGCGCTCCAGTTCGATTGGCTTTGGCCCGTCCACACAATCCGGCGGCTCACCTTTGCGGATTTTGGCGTAGCCTACGTTTTCGCCATCCACGACCGCCAACAAGAACAGGGAACAAGGGTCCTCAAGCTCCTGCAGAATGGTGTCATGGCTAAAGGCCTTGGCAACATAGGCGGCGATCTCGGCCGGATCATTTTCCGAGACGAAGGCGTTATGAAACGTCCTGGCGCCCAACTCCGAGAGATAGGCCGCGTCTGCCGATTCAGCTATCCGGACAACGATCTCAGACTCTGCCACTCGACCTTACTCCTTAAAGTACGAGACCAAGCAGCACAACGATCCACAAGGCCGTCAGCACAACCTGGCTGGTCACGAACACGCGGAAACGATGAAGCACAATATTTGATGTCAGGTGTATGTAACTGTGTATGCAGCGAAGGCCAACATACGCCCACGCAAGAGCGAGAATCAGAATCGACACCGTCTCCGTAATGAAAGCAATGATTGTTATCGCGTAGAAAAGGACGGGCGATTCGTACAGATTGACGACGTGGCGCGACATGACTCTCAGATCATCCGGCTCATCGTAATCCCTGTACTGTTGGAAGAATCGAAAGTCCACTTCCCTGCGACGCACAGCAGTGAATCGCATGTAGCCCAGTCGAAACATGCAGAAGAACGTGAGTGCCGCCATCGCGAACAGCGGATACAGAATATTCATGTAAGAAATCCCCAAAGAAACCGTCTGTTTAGTCGTTCGCGCCGCTTGTCGTAATTGACGAGGCGATGCTGCCAGTGACGTATGTCATTACGGCGATTGCAATTAACGAGCTAATCGAAAACCATAAGGGGTGCGGGATCATAATCAGGTTGGCGATGGTCGCCACGAGAATAAAGCCACCGACGATAGAAGAGTAAACACGCGGCTTGTCCCCGGCGATGAAGCAGGCGAGCAAGCCGCCGCCGAGAGTGCCAAGAACCCAGGCGCCGGCAACGAAAATAAATGCGCCGATTGGCAAGCTCTCAACGTAGTTTCCGAACTCGACGGGGTCATTCATATCGAGGTCCGCCGGCAGCGGATAGACAGTGTGCCCCAGTGATTCGACGGCGAAAACGATGCCACCGGCAACAACGATGCCTATTACGGCGGCAGCTATTTTTTTGATCATGTTTTTTTCCTTCTTATACAGATACGGTATTGGCAGACATTCTCGTCTGCTCGACAATCTTCATGTTATTGGCATGTCTCGCGCGATCGGGGTCCTCGATTGAAGTAATCCCCTGGATCATCGCGATGTAATCGTTTGGCAATCTCAACCTCTCGCAACCGGTGAGGACCAGCGCTTTGTACCACGAGTATGGCCGGAGATCGTCGTCGATGAACGATGCTGTCGCAATGTAAGTAAAACATTCACCAAAGCCGGGTACCTCGATTTCTTCGACCGAGTAGCCTACGCCCGCGCCTTCTATTTGATCCAACTCAGCCTTTTCCTGGTCATTCAACTCATAGATTGCGAGGTGAACACTGGCGTCACCCCGGACGATATTACACTTGCCGGACTCGTCCTGGCTTCTTTTGTGAAAACAGAGCCGCTTACCGGCTAATTCCGCAGCGCCCGCAAAACGGGCGTTAGGCAAGCGCAACAGCAAACGCAGCGGGTGCAGATTGGAACCGTATGCGGCATATAACATGCTTGCCCCCGACGATTGCCTCCTAGTCGGCAATCGGTTTGATGTATCGGATCATCTCTCCGTCGTAACCGGATCGTTCGTAGAAGCGCCGGGCTCTGGTATTCGTGGAAATCACATGCAGCGTCATGGTTTGCGCGCCGTGACGTTCCGCTTCAGCCTCGGCAGTATCCAGGAGCGCCTTGGCGATGCCTTTGCCTTCGGCGTCCTTCGACACGGCTATGGCTTCCAGATGGGAGCTAGGCTCGTGACTCAATGCTTCGGGGCGCAGCCGTACCAACGTCAGCCCCAGTATGGCCCCATTGCTTCCTTCAGCGACATGCACGAGACAGTCATCCGTTTCCCCTGCAATCCACTGGCGAAGCAGGATGGCATCATCACGCCACAGGTGTTCCGGGTCCCTCGACTCCGGGATCTCGAATTCGGACAGGCGTGGCATCAATGCCAACATGGCGTCGCCGTCATCCGCAGTCGCTGATCTGATCTTGTATTCCACCGCAATTTATCCAGAGCTAATTTGAATAATTGCCGTCGCCTTCCGGGTCCAGAAGCAACAGCACGAAGTTGAATGATGCGATGAACAGGAACCAAAGCAAGGCCAAAAGAAAGGCGGCTTCGACATACGCCGCAAAAAAACCGAACGCGGTTGCGAACTGCGCAAACATGACGCCAAAAACGATTGGCATTATCAGCAGCTCGGACGGATCGAAAGCTGCGCCGGCAGCGGTTTTAAAAAACAATAACAACAGGATCACGTGGTAACAGCCGAACATGAAATTTGAAATTCGCAATGCGTTGTGGGCATCACCGTTGACTCCCTCGATCAATGTCGGAAGGAATGAGAAAAATATTACGCCCAATGAAGCAAACAGCAGGTCGCCGAGCCGGGCGCGCCTGATCGCGGCATATTCGTTCGCCGGTTTCTTCTGCAACGTGATAATAATGCCGCTGAATCCGGCCAGGCCAATCGCAATCTGTGCGAGCGTCTGATATTGATCAACATACTGCATCAACTTCACTCCAGTCGAAGTTCAATACCATGTCGTCAATGCTTCCTGCCAAACTGGAAGTAAAACATCAGCATGAGCGCTGCGACGACCAGAATGATGATGACGTAAGTAGAGCGTGCCGAGACAGTTCCACCGACCTGAATGGCCTCATAGATGTTTGATCGTTCGAGCATGTATACGGTCGCCAGGCCTGCAGCTCCGACTATCGGTATCAGGGTCTGTATACCCGCATATGCGGACATCTTGTCCCTGCGCCTCCAAATGAGCATACCGACGACATTGGTAATGACGAACAAGCCGATTACGATCATTGCCGTATTGACATCAATCCACAGGGAGAGAATGCCGGCAACCAGTATCCATGCCGTGCCGCCCACCTGTGCGCCCAGCCATCCTCCAATATTCCACCGCATCTGATTTGATTCAGTCATCCCGAGGGCCTCCTGTACTGGATCTCGCTAGTTGGCGCCGAACTGCTTTTCCTTGCTCCTGAGCACATCATGAGACACCTCTCCGTTGCCGCTTTCAAGCCTCAGTACGGTCAATTTGTAGCCATAGAATTTATTGTATGTGTGGCCCTGCCCGTCATGCGAGAAGCTGCACGGCTCGCTCCAATCGCATTCCTTGAATTCGACCAATCTAAATGGGCCACTGGGGCCGAAGCGACCGACCACGACCCAGTCATTCCAGGTTTCGGACATGCCGATCGAATCGACATCCCTGAATTTCTCACCGACCGGGCCAGAGCAAGCGACCGCGGTGAGAACGGCAAGGATTATTGAGAAGTTCCGCATCGTTTACGTCCTGAATCCTGCAACCAGGTAGTTGCCTAATTGTAATCCCGGGCAAAAACCTTTGTTGGAGTAACGACAACCAGGACATCGACGGCATTATCGGAGTACTCATCGGTCAACTCACGCGCTTCCTCGTCACTGTCAACATATCGGCGAATTATTCGCAGCAATATATCGTCCGGCCATGCCGACATGTCCTCCACGAGATCGGCAGTTCCGTAAATTGTAACGGCCCGCCCATCGGGGTGACCGCCATCGACACAAATGCTGACTCTCGGGTCTCGCGTAATACTTCGGTATTTGGCACTGTCAGCGAGAATTACGATGTAGATCTTGTCGTTTTCGTGCAGATACCACACAGCAGTGATTTGCGGAGGACCATTAGTGCGATTCGTCGCAAATATCCCATGGCGGGGGGCTTGCAGGAACTCATCGATTTGCCCCTGAGTCATTACTGTGTAATCGGCTGTCATAGTACTTTCATGGCGTTGATTCCTGCTGAGCAAATCGCTTTGCGGCTCTTTCGCGGGCCTTTGCCGCTTCAATCTCACGATTTCTTGTTGGGGCGGACGTGACGAGCGAGTCGAGCAGATCCGTGGCAGCATTCGCCACCTGATCAACGGCGAGGTCGAATGCGGCTTGATTCGCCATTGATGGTTTCGTTGAGCCACTAATCTTGCGCACGAATTGAATCGACGATGCACGAATTTCGTCATCTGTCGCCGGAGGTTCGAAATTGAAAAGAGTCTTTATGTTTCTGCACATTTCCGGATGCCCTCTAGTCGTTCAAATGTTAGATCTGGCCCGTCAATCATCGCTCTTCGGGTCTTCGCCATAGTCCTCCAGACCAAACGGATATACACAACGACCCTTCCGGCAACCTGCGCTCTGTACGAATAGGCCCGGGCGAGCACAGACTACCCGGTCTCCTTCGCGCATCACTTCCTGTCGTGCCCAATCCTGATACACGAGCGTATGCTTCGAGTTGACAGCAACGATTTTACAAAAAGAATCATAGACCGTGACACAGTCGAATCGGGCCTCGCAGGCAAACCAGGACTCCGAGTACCCAATATCCGAGTCGTAAGCAGGCGGCTGAGAACATGCAGTTGCGAAAAAGGCCCAGAAGGCAAGGAAACCGGTGAATCGATTTGTCCGGCGTTGAATTACTGGCGTCGACACGATAGAGCATCCGGACCATCCATACGAAAGCTGGACTCGGACTTAAAGCTCAATGAGTAGCGATCTGCTTCCCCGAGCATGTCCATTTCCAAAGTGTTCGCGTTAAGGCGCCAGCTGTCGAAAATGGAATGACCGCCGTCGTCATTCATTCGAATATGATCATTATTTTCTACATGAATAGTCAATCCGTCGTCAGGCGGCACACGCCATTCATATTTTCCGTTCGCTTTGAAAGTTATGACAATGCCATCGTCGCACTCCCACGTACCTGGCAAGGCAGCAGCTGCGTCGACGTCTACCGAGCTAGAACACGAGGCTAAGATCAGGGCGATTCCGGGCAATACATATGGTCGAATCATTGTGTCGGTACTCCTCATTCATTCATCGGGCTCCTTCTCGTACTGCGGCAGCCCGTCGTCGATCTGAACCCAAGGCTGCTTCGCGGCCGTATAGATGTGCATTTGAGGGGTGACCCAACTCGCATCATCCAGGCTTCCGACCTTTAGGAAAAGGTATTCAGGATCGGCATCGCAATCAAGATATATGCCTGCAGCGCAAGCTGAGCAGAACATGCGGGTAACCGGTTTACCGGAATCACCCGTTACCACATAGGATGCCAGGTTCCCTTGAACCTCAATCGAGGCTCGATCAATCATCAGCTCCATAGAGAACGGGCTTCCAGTCGTTCGCTGACAGTCATAACAGTGGCAATAAAATGTGAGTTCCGGCTCTTTGGTGCAAGTGTATCGAATTGCGCCACAGTGACAGCCACCTTCAAATTGTCTGGACATCTGCCACCTCCTCGAAAAGCCATCTAACGGTTTAGCTCACTGGTGCCAGTATCTGGCGCGAAGGTTGCCCTTGCAAGCCTTGTGACAGAGACTGCCCGGCGGCAAGCTCAGCGATTTGTTAGGCCGCAGTTTGCGAGCTTGCACAGTTCTGCTTTTCCCGATAGCAGGCATTCAAATTCTTGGAATTACGGCAACTTTACGGGCAGCTAACGGCCAAAAGTGGCCGCCTACATAGTAGCAACAATGATTCAGAACCTACTTTAATTTGGTCCGAAAACGATCGCATAATTGCTTATGCGTCGTTGCCCTTCGCGGCCAAGTACAGACCGCTGACCAGCATCAGAAGCTGAAATTCCATACCGCCGTTCATTACGCTGAAGCCGTTCTTAGCGTGAACAATCGTGATGGCACCGATCATGATTACGATGACGATCAGAGCGCCGAGCCGCGTCAGGATTTCCTTGCCAAAGGCACCTGCGATCAGCAATACGCCGGCCGCAAGTTCCGCAAGAGCGACGGCCCAGACCATGGGCACCGGCATTCCCATGGCTTGCGAGGAGGCCTCGACCGGAAACTTCCCCCAACCGTGATAGATGAAGGTGGCCGCGAGGGATAGTCGCAGCCCCCAATGAACATGTGGTGCAAGTTTTTTCAGAAAGTCCATAGTACTTTCCTCTTCTTATTTATCCAGGCCGAAGCGTACATTAAATTGTATGCCATGACCCTTGGCGCTCCAGATACAGTCATCGGAACGAGCGTTGGTGCGAGCAGATATCGAGGCGAAGTTACCAATCGCAAATGTCTGCTTTGGGTCAGTAGCAGACCGGTTTCTTGAAATTGCACCGATATCTGCTTTATGGAGTATAGCGGACATCGGATCTCGACCATCATCCGCTGCGGCCTAACAGTTTAGCGCAAAGGTGTATTCTCTCAACTAGGTTCGTATTGCCGTTGATTTTGGGGATAATGCCGGCAACTTTTCTTGGAGTGGGAGCGACACTAATGGCAACAGTATCGGCACGTCACATTTTGGTGGATACGGAAGAGCAATGTCAGGCGCTCAAGACGCAGATTGAGGGAGGTGCTAAATTTGCGGATTTGGCGAAGCAGCATTCTTCATGCCCATCAGGGCAAAGCGGCGGTGACCTGGGGCAGTTCGGGCCTGGCGCGATGGTCAAGGAATTTGATCAGGTCGTGTTCAGCGCAGACGTCAATACCGTGCAGGGCCCGGTAAAGACGCAGTTTGGATATCACCTGCTGGAAGTGACAAAACGAACTGATTAAATGCCGGCGGGATGCAAGGTCCGCGTCAGGCGACGTCTTTGGACTCCAGGTCCGGACGGTTCAAGTCGTGATTCTTGATCGGTAGCTCGCGTACGCGAATACCGATGGCATCGTAGATCGCGTTTGCAAGTGCCGGGGCGATTGCGGGCGTGGCGGGCTCGCCGGCTCCGCCAATCGTTTCGCCGCTATTGATAATGTATGTCTCGATCTCCGGCGACTCGTTCATTCTCAGCATCTGGTAATCGTGGAAGTTGCTTTGTGCGACTGAACCACGATGGATTGAGATCTCGCCGTACAAAGCGGCGGTCAAACCATAGATGATGCCGCTTTCCATCTGTGCTCGCATGCCGTCCGGGTGGAATGCATAACCAGGATCGACAGCGCACACGACTCTGCGTGCCCGTGCCTTGCCGTCTTTGACTTCGACGGCAACGACTTGTGCGACGATGGACCTGAAAGACATATGGATCGCGATGCCTCTTCCCCAGTTCTCGGGAAGCGGCTCGCCCCAAGCGGCTTTTTCCGCAGCAAGATCGAGCACCGCCCGAAACCGCGGTGCGTCACCGAGCAGGTCGCGACGGAACTCGTATGGATCCTTGCCGGCCGCGATAGCGAGCTCGTCGACAAAAGACTCGGTAAAAAATCCGTGAAGAGAGTGATCAACGCTCCGCCAGTATCCCCAGGGCACGTGTGTCTCGCTTTCGGAAAAACGAATGAGCTGGTTGTCGATGCCGTAGGGAATTTGCGCGGCTTCAATCGAGTCGCTATTTGCAACGTGCCGGTTCATCCAGACAGCGGTGCTTATCGCGGCATTCGGGTACTGACCTGTCCAGGCCGCTGTTTTTCCCGGCGCATCCAGGTATTGATTCTCCCAGGCTGTTGGCTTTCCTGCCGCATCCAGGCCTGCCCTGAACCGGCTGATATTTGCGTCTCTGTAGTGGTCATGACGCATGTCTTCTTCGCGGGACCAGATCAGTTTGACGGGATAGGGTACTTGCGAGGCGATTCTGGCGGCCTGGATCGCATAGTCGGGAAATACACGTCGCCCGAAGCCACCGCCGAGCAACTGGTTGTGAACGCTTACGTCGGCAATGTTCATTTCGATCGCTTCTGCGACCTTGCTGGCAAAGCCCAGAGGGTTCTGGCTGCCTGTCCAGAGCTCGCACTGTCCGTCGTGCACCCACGCGGTACAGTTCATCGGTTCCATTGTTGCATGGGCGAGAAACGGCACACGGTATTCCGCTTCGATGACTTGACTGGATGCTTTTAGCGCTGAACTTGTATTACCGGTTTTGAAATTTGTTCGTTGATCGCCGTTATCGCTTGCCTGATTCATGGCAGCGGTGAGCTGTTCGAAAATATCACTCTGTTCGATATCGCCGTTGCCGCTTGATTCGTACTCGATACCAATCTTGTCGATAGCCTGCCGGGCTTGCCAGTAGCCGTCTGCGACGATGGCTACTGCATCGCCGAGGTTGATGACTTTTCTAATGCCCGGCATATCCTGTACGGGTGTCGAGTCTATCGATCTGACGGTGTCGCCGAATACGGGTGCGGCAATTATGGCTGCGTATTTCATGCCCGGCAGTACGACGTCAATGCCGAATTTGGCGCTGCCGTCAACCTTGGCCGGGATATCAAATCGCTGAACGTCTGTGCCCATGATCGAGAATTCTTTTTCGGACTTGAGCGTTGGTTCAGGGGGTACCGAGAGTTCTGCCACCTGAGCTGCGAAACTGGCGTACGGCGCGGAACGGTCACTCGGCCCGTGATGTATATGACTGTCCCTGGTTTCCAGTTCGTCTGCAGGAACTCCCCAGACATCCGCCGCGGCCTGCTTTAGCATGGATCTTGTCGCCGCGCCGGCGACTCTCATGGCGATCATGCCGGTTGTTCTGACGGAAGTGCTGCCACCCGTGATTTGCAGGGCCATGAACTGGGTCGATTTGAGAAAAGAACCGTCAACCGTGTCAATTAGAAAAGACGGCAAATCCCATCCGGCCATCACATGTCCTCGTGCAACGGCGTAGCTGGCATATTCTTCGTGGGCCGGAGCCTCGAGCATTTTGATCGTCGACCAATCAGCGTCCAACTCGTCTGCGAGCATCATCGTAAGCGTCGTGTGCACGCCCTGTCCCATATCTGCGTGCGGGACGATGGCGGTGATCGTGTTGTCAGGGGCGATCTTCACCCAGATATTCAACAAGGTCTCGTCTTCGCGGGCGACCAAACCAGCCATTTTCGATCGACGATCTCCCGGGCGCAGGGCAATGCCGATCGCGAGCGTTCCGCCCGCTACAACGGTGGTCGTAATGAATGCGCGCCTGGTCCACTTGCCCATTCGACTACGCCTCGGACACGGGTGTTTCGGAAAGCTTGGCAGCTGCGCGTTTTATTCCCTTGCGTATACGCGGGTAGGTTCCGCAGCGACAGATGTTGCCGCTCATCGCGCGATCTATGTCGTCGTCCGTCGGTGCCGGGTTGTTTGAGAGTAGTGCAACGGCGGACATGATCTGACCCGACTGGCAGTAACCGCATTGCGGGACCTGTTCATCGATCCAGGCCTGCTGAATGGCGTGCAAACCGGCTTCCTTGCTTCCGATGCCTTCGATCGTCGTGACGGATTGATTGGCTGCGACTTGCACGGGGGTTACGCAGGACCGAATCGGCGAGCCGTTCAAGTGAACCGTGCAGGCGCCGCACTGTGCGATGCCACAGCCGAACTTTGTGCCGGTAAGACCGGTCTGTTCCCGGATTACCCATAGCAGCGGTGTGCTTGGGTCGACGTCGATGTCATGGCGTTTGCCATTGATCGTGAGTGTAATCATGGTGTCTTGCTGGTCGACGATGTGTGCGGGTGTCGGGAAGTAATTACAGTACGCCAAGGCCTGCGCATCATCAAGGCCGCTGACCGAATCGTCCGCAGTCCGCAAAACACGCCCAATTCCCGCTAGAATGTGCCGATTACTCGAATAAGAACCGGGCTATTGATTAGAAAAACATTAAGAGGTTTACGGGGCATAGCCACGTTCACGGCATTGACGGTCAATACCGTATTCTGGTTCGTGCCCATTTTCCTGTTTGCTATTCTCAAGTTGCTTGTTCCCGTCCCGGCAATCCGCCGGGTTTTGACCAGGTGGATCATGGCGATTGGCGAGTTCTGGGTAGCAGGAAATGCGCTTATCTTCGGAATGAAAAATTCGGATCGGCTGGATGTTCGCGGTATCGAGGGCTTGAGTCGCCAGGGCTGGTACCTTCTAGTCTCAAATCACCAGACCTGGGTCGACATACTCGTGCTTCAGGTGGTGATGAACCGGCGAATTCCATTTCTCAAATTCTTCATAAAGCAGCAACTCATCTGGTTTCCGTTCCTCGGTATCGCGTGGTGGGCGATGGACATGCCATTCATGAAACGGTATTCGAAGTCGTACCTGGCCAAGCACCCGGAAAAAAAGGGCCAGGATTTTGAGGCAACACGCAGAGCTTGCAGCAAGTTCCGAAATACTCCGACGACTGTTTTCAATTTTGTGGAAGGCACGCGATTTACCGCTGAAAAGAAAAGCAGACGAAATTCCAGTTTCAATTATCTGTTGCCGCCGCGAGCCGGGGGTATTGCCCTGGCTTTGACATCGATGGGCAACATATTCGACTGCATTCTCGACGTCACTATCGTTTATCCGCAGGGCATTGCGCAGTTCTGGGCATTATGTTGTGGCGAGTTCGACGGTGTCGTCGTAGAAATCAAGAAACGCCCGGTTGAAGAATGGATGATCGTGGGCGACTACGAAAACGATCGGGAGTATCGCAGTCGCTTTCACAAGTGGCTCACTCAAATCTGGCAGGAGAAGGACGATCGCATCGCAAAGTTGCTGGGCGACTAATCGACGTGTGCGAAAGGCCGGAATCACTTGAAGACTTGGCGTACCATATGAGCTCACGCACAGCCAACAGGAAAGATAATGTCGAGTAGCCGGAGCTATGACACGGTAGCGTTCGATGTCAGAGACAACGCCGCGATGCTGTTTTTCGCGAAGACGACCAAGACCGGAGATATTGGCGAATACCTGTTACTTATGCGCGCCGAAGGAGAGGGTTACGACGAGGCTGTTTATATTGAGGTCAACGAACAGCAGTACACCGGCCACGACATGATTGCCGAAGCAAGGCTGACCGGAAACATGTTGACACTCGAACTTCGGGAGCCCGCCGAGGAACTTGACGGCATTAGTAAGATCGTTCTCACCTATGATGAGACGCCCGAAAACAAGGCCAGTGTCGAAGCCGGCATCATTCGGGTGCTGGGTGCGACGCTTGCGGGCGGTAACGCCTGAAGTATCAGGCCAATGCTTGAGCTTCGGCCGAACTGCGAAAACTGCGACCGCGATCTGCCGCCTGAAACCAACGATGCGATGATTTGCACGTTCGAATGCACTTTTTGCCGAAAGTGCGTCGATGAGGTATTCGAAGGTGTCTGTCCGAATTGCGGCGGCAATCTGGAGCCGAGGCCGATCAGGTCCAAGGCAATGCTGGAGAAGCATCCGGCCTCCAGCAAACGCATTACACGATAATGAGTCGATGGTGAAAACCTGGAGCGTCTATCTGTTGCGTTGCGCAGATGGAAGTCTCTACACGGGCATCGCGACCGACGTGTCGAGAAGACTCACCGAGCACGCTGAAGGCGAGAAGGGCGCCAAATACCTGCGCGGCCGTGGCCCACTTGAGCTGGTATTTCATCGGGAAATCGGCGATCGAAGCCTCGCTTCGAGAATCGAGCATCGGATCAAGCGATTTCCGAAGGCCCATAAAGAAGATCTGGGCCGGCTACCTGCCCGCATCGACAAATTGATGGAGCAGTTCGAGTGCCCCGCCGATTAATAGAGGATGGCGGGCTCGCCAAAGGTCGGCCGCAGGATATCGATGCCTCTATCGCTTGCCTTGGCCAATGCGTCCAGCCACTGAACGGATGCGACTACGTTATCGATTGAAGTGGGAAAGAGTTTTGTCTGCCCGAAAGGCTGCGTGAAGTCATCATAGTGCAAGACAAAGACGCGCGTCGCGCCGGTTGGTTCGACGACTTGATGCCAGTAATCGCGGGTGTATTTTCGGCCCTGACTGGTTAAGCCTGCAACACTCATCATTACGACGTCTGCCTGCGTATCTGCCAGGGCTTCATCGATAAAGCCAGCGCTTCCTTGTACCAGCGTCGTGCCCAGGGGGTGCGAAATCAATATGGACCAGCTCCCGCCCTCGCGCCACTCAGTGAAATCAGCAGGCTGTTTTAAAGGCTCGGACATGAATCCAGCGATCAGGTGACCGTCGCCTACACCGTTTGGCACGTGCCTTGAGGTAATAAAGGTAACCGTAAACTTGCCGAACTCGAGCGTGTCACCGTTGGTGACAAGAATGATCTGTTCGTCCGGAACACCGGCGCCACGCGCAATGTTGGCAGTGGATTCGGTGCCGACGACGGCGGCGCTCGAGCGGTTGGCAATTGCGCCGACGTCCATCGCGTGATCGTAATGCGAGTGCACCGGAATAATGGCTGCGAGACGCCGCAACCGAAACTCATCCAGTACGTAGTTAATGGTTGCTGCATCCGATTCGATCGGCCGACGAAATACGATGTCGAGAACGCCCGGCCTGGTTAGGAAGCCGTCGATCAGGATCTGTGTCTCGTCATCATCGAACAACAACGTGGTACTGCCGAGCCAGGTGACCTTGACGCCAAAGGCGCCGGTCTCTGTAATCTCGGTCGACTGTAGTCGTAGTGCGTCTATGGACGGCCGATCCTGCCAGAGCCAAAGACTCGCAGGTACGATGACGATTACGGCAACGGCAAGCCCGATCCCAGTTCTCTTTAACCAGAACAACGCTTTTCTCATGCGCTCACCATACCACTAACGGATGCCTGATTAAGGAGCCAACAGGCATCTGCTATGGTTGTCGATCAGAGGTTTGCACTGCGTGAGTAAAGATCGATGAATATGAATCAAGTGACATTGCCTGCCCGGAATGTTGCAGAATCCGTTTCTTTCTACCTCAGTCTCGGTCTGATACAAATTGTGGACTCTGCGCATTACGCGCGATTCGAGTGCCCGGACGGCGATGCCACGTTTTCGATTCACGCAGCGGATGAATCAGAGCTCGGTGGCAGTGCCGCTATTTATTTTGAACATCAGGAAATCGACGCACTCTGTAATCGATTGAATAACGAGGGCATTGAATTCTCGCAGATGCCAAAGGACGAGAGCTGGCTGTGGCGTGAGGCGTGGCTCAATGATCCGTCGGGAAATGCCATCTGCCTTTATTGGGCGGGCGACAACCGGAAGAGCCCACCCTGGCGGGTCGATTCATAGCTTCTATTGGCCGACCGCAATCCTTGCCAGATGCCCGGTGATCGGCGCGAGATAGTTACCCATCGCATAACCCAGCAAAGCCATCAGAATCGATACCGGTACCAGGCTCGGCCGGTGAAACGCGGCGACGATAGGCGCTGACGCCGCAGCGCCAATATTGGCTGCCGAGGCAATTGCGACGCTATGTACATCGACCTTGAAGAGCTTCGCTCCCAACAGGCAAAAGGCACCGTGAATCGCGATCCAGATGAATGCACCCAGCAGGAATGCCGGCGCTTGCGCGAATCCCGCGATACTGGCCCTCGCGCCCATCCCTGCGACAAAAACGTAAATCATTGCGGTGCCGATTGCAGTCGCATTGGGCAGGCGCGAAACAGGAGTTGCGGAAAGCGCCAATGCGATTGTCGTGATGAGGAGAATGCGCCACGTCGATTCCGACAGCAGGGTTTCGAGGGATGGAAAATTGAGCATCATTGCGTTGAAGAAAATCGATGCAAGCGAGCTGGCCACCCAGGTGACGCCAATGGCGATCGCGACGAGGTAAATATAGTCGCGCATCACCGGTGCTCGTTCTTCTTCGATCACCGCCTCTGAAGCGGCGTCCATCATGCGCATGCGGTCCTCGGGGACATTTGCCCATGCGTTGAATCGGTCCGCGAAGTTTTTTGAGGCAAGAAGAAGCGGTAACCAGACGATATAGATAACGTTATCGGCAAGTACGGCCAGGCCGAACTGCTCCGGCGGCGTGTTGAGCATCTCGCTCGTAGCGGCCATGTTTCCTGTACCACCAATCCAGCTTCCCGCAAGAGCGCCAAAGCCGGTCCAGGCATCCGGCGCCAGCCAACGATGCACGATTACGTACGCGATCACAGCGCCGACCATCACGCCGGCGGTTCCCATCAACATGACCAGAACACCCTTTCCCATGATGCGAATGGCAGCCGGTACGTTGACCTTCAACAACATCAGGACGATGAATGCCGGCAACACGTAACTGCTCAATCCGGCGTAAACGGGTGAGCCAGCGGGTATAACGTCAAGATTGTTGAGAAAAACCGGTGTCGCGTAGATGAACAACAGCGGCGGAAGATATTGGAAGAGCTTCCACTCCGTCACCTGATCGACAAAGAACCAGAAAGCGGCGACTATGCATAAAACCGCGAGCACTCCGCCAGGAGAGCTGATCAAAGCGTCCGACATGGTATTGACCTGTGCTGCAGATATGCGGCGCAGTATAGCTAAATTCTGTTGTTGGTTTTTACGAGAAGCTGAGCTGGGCGCTCAAATCCTTGCGTGTCTCTTCGTCGGTTAGTGCGGCCGCTTTGACTGTCATCCAGACCGCATCCCAGTCTTTGATCTTGCACGGTCCAAAAACGAACTTGTCGATGTAGCTGTTCAGGTCGCGAACATGAATGACGTTCTTTTCGAGCGGCGATGTGAATTGCACGCTGCCTGTGAATACGATCAGATTGGCGACCGGTACTTTTGGTACAACTTTTTGCAATGCCTTGGTTCGGCCTTCGTTCTGAATCATCGGGTTCAGGAATTTACGACGCTGAACACCATCGACGTTTGTCCATTGTGGTTCTTCCGGTCCGCCAAATACGATGCCGTTGTAGTGTTTGGTCTGAATGCAGATGATGCCGCCGGACGTCAGGATCGCATGGTCTATTTTCGTCAGCCCGCCATAAGCACCCGGCAAAATGAAGTCTTCGAGGACGTCACGGCTTTTTTGCATGAGGCCTCTGCGGATTCGCCGTTTGCCGATTTTCGCGGTAACCAGGTTTGCAACTCGGGTCGCGGAGGCACGAAAGAAGAGCGTGAGCAGCAGCGCACCGGCGAGCGCAATGACGAACATTGCAGGGCCAACATTGCTCAGACCTGTCACCGCTTCAGTCGAGGAGTCCGCGGCCGCCTGCACTATCTCCGCCTCAGCTGCGGATGCCGTCGCAGCCAATAGCCAGCACCAAAGGGCAGAAAGAACCGGAAAAACGCGAGAAATCATGAATCTAGATTAGAATTATTCGATACAGGAAGCATCGTAATGGGTCACGTTTTGGAAATCTAGCTCCCCGGATGCGCCGGGTAGGCCAGATAGTAGCCGTCCACCCGCGTCAGCTTGATTGCTGTCCCGTAGGTCCTGCGCAGATTTTCCTCGGTGAGGACATCTTCCTTCGGCCCGTCGGCAACGATCGAGCCCTCGCGGAGGAGCACGATGCGCTCGATGTCGGGCGGTATCTCGTTAAGCAAATGGGTCACCAGGACGATGTTCTTTCCCTTGCGTACGAGGTCGCGAATACGTGCGAGATAGTCGAAGCTGGCAGTGAGGTCGAGGCCGGCAGTCGGCTCGTCGAGGATCAGGGTGTCCGGGTTGTGCACGAGTGCGCGCCCAAGCAGGCAGCGCCGTTGTTGTCCAGTGGACATCTTGCCGAGCTGTGTATCGGCCAGGGATTCCACGCCGAGGTCCTTCATCACATCCCTGGCAGATTTCTTCTGGGCATCGCTAATGTGTCCGGCCAGCATTCCGTGAATGCCGACGCTGGACAGATAACCTGAAAGCACGACATCCAGTGCAGATATCGTGCTTCGGTATCCTGCTTGCAAATCGTGCGAGACAACTCCGATGTGCGATCGAAGCTCCCAGACGTTCCATCTCGATCGACCGAGAATGCGAACCCACGAGTCTTCGGCGAGCACCGGGTAGATTTCCCGATTCACGACTTTGAGCAGTGTCGTCTTGCCTGAGCCGTTCGGACCCAGAATTGCCACCTGTTCGTGTTGCTCGATCGTAAGGCTGAAATTATCGAAGACTCGCGTCGTACCCCGATAGATCGTCGCATTGTGGATATCGATAAGCGGCGCGTCACTCATAGCGTCAGACTTGCTGCCTTTTCCATTTGCCACGACGGAAAACCAAAACACCGAGGACCGTCAAGGTGCACTCCGCGATGATGAGTGAGGTAAAGACACCGTTCGGCCCGAGACCGATCGGCTCCGCAAGCCAGTATGCCAGCGGAATCTGCAAGACCCAGAAGCAAATGAAGTTCAAAAGGGAAGGCGTGTATGTATCGCCAGCACCGTTCATCGCCTGAATGACGATCATGCCGACGGCATACATCGGATAACCGATTCCCAGAATGCGAATACAACTCGTCCCATAGCGAATAACTTCCGCCTCGCTGGAAAACAATTCGACGATCTGTGGGGCGAGCGCTACAGACGCCAGGCCCAGGATGCTCATGAATATTGCGTTGTACTTTGACGCGCACCACACAGATTCTTCTGCCCGGTCTGGTCGCCCGGCGCCGAGATTCTGGCCGACCAGAGTCGCACTCGCATTACCGAGCCCCCAGGCGGGCAAAAACGCGAACTCGATCAAACGCAGCGCGATGGTGTAAGCCGCGATCGGCGCGCTGCCGTACAGTGCAACGATTCGCATGATGACGATCCAGCTTGCAGTGGCTATCAGAAACTGGCCGATCCCGCCCATCGAGATCTTGATCAAACGGAGAATGATTCCTGGAACGATGGCGCAATGCTTCAAGGCCAGTTTCAATCGGCCATGCTTGCCGAATAATGCGTACACAAGATAAAGAACTCCGATGCCGCGCCCAATGGTCGTTGCGACGGCCGCGCCGGTAACACCGAGTTCGGGGAACGGACCGAGGCCGAAAATCAGGCAGGGGTCGAGGACGATATTGATTGCGTTCGCGAGAGCCAGGGATCGCAATGCGATCGGCGCATCGCCGGCGCCGCGAAAGGCGGCATTGAGCAGGAACAAATAGAGGATGCTGGCGGAACCGCCGAGCAGCATGGCGGTAAATCCACGCCCCTCGGCGACAACTGCCTCGCTGGCGCCGATCAATCGCAGCAGGTCAGGTGCGTACATCACGCCCGTGTAACCGATTACGATAGCCAGGGCCGCGCCGATCCAGATAGATTGTCCGGTTACGACTGCCGCGGCGTCAGGATCCTTCTCTCCGATACGGCGTGAAACCATCGCAGTTACGCCCATGCCCAGCCCGATGGCAACCGCATAGAGGACTGTTATCAGGGCTTCTGTCAACCCGACTGCGGCGATGGCATTGGTGCCGAGGCGTGAGACGAATGCGATATCGACAACGGCGAAGATTGCCTCCATCGCCATTTCCAACATCATCGGTACGGCAAGCAGGCCCAGCGCGCGGCCGATCGGTCCGACCGTAAAGTCGACCTCATTGTCGCTGAGGGCCTCTCTTACGAAGGCGCGCCCACGCGCCCAGACATTCTGCGTCGGTGTTTCGTTCAAGTGCTTGTTCGGGAAATCGATTTTCCGTAATCCTGTTCCCATTCAGAAATCAGCGCTCGATTGTCATGTTGCCAAGGGTGAAAATCCTTGCGATAGAAACTGACGTACGAAAAAAATACGCGGCGGAGTATGCCGGGCTTTATGAATAGATATTTGAAGCCGTCGAGCCACTCACGGAGGTTCCAGAGTTTTCCATCATGTTTGAGCATGATGCAGAGGTTGCGAAGCGTATCTTTGAAAAAGAAATAAGAGTTCATGACAAGCGCCTGACGCCGTTCCCCGACGGTGCCGCCAACGGCGACGTAAACATCGAAAGCAACTGCTTTGTGCTCTGTCTCCTCTATGCCATGCCACAGCCATAGTGCCGCTACCTTCGGGTCGGCGCCGTCGAGTGCATCCTTATGCGTCAGCATGTCGTTCGCCATAATTGCCGTCAGGTGTTCGCTGGCGACCGTTCCGGCGAGGCGCCGTCTGGCCGACAACTCCCGGTGCGCCCAGGCCATCCTGTCGCGCAGCGGTTTCTCGAAGCGAACCAGGTCGTAACCCCTCTGCTCGCAAATCAACTCGTTGTACTTCTGGTGTTGCTGGCGATGGATCGCTTCCTGACCCTGAAACGACGTGATTTCGGCCAGGAGCTGTGAATCATCGACCTCGTCGCGATAGTGACGAACGCTGTCGATGAAGAACTTCTCGCCGAGTGGAAACAATAGCGACATCGCGTTGAAGTACGCGGTCCTGAATGCGCTGCCGCCATGCCAGTCGCCGGCAAGCGCCTCGGCCAGCTCGAAATCCGGCCGGCGTGGTGCGAAATTCAGTGATTCGGGACTCTTGCTTTGTTTGCTCGTCATCGCCAAAGACTACTCCCGGGAATCCCTCCGCAACAAGGACTCCAGCTCACTCGCCGTGTCTTTGGCAGATTGAATAAGGCGTTCTTCATCGTGGTGTATCGCATGTTGCTCAAGCAGCAGGCGCTCGTCCCGCTCGCGAAAAGTATTCAATGCACGGGCGACCTCGTCGTCGTCGAACCCGAGTATTTCGAGCACCCGGCCACTCATCGCAATGCTGGACAATAGTGTCTCACGGAAAATGTGGCTAACGCCGAGATCCATCAGCCTGTGTGCGTGACGGCGGTTTCTGGCGCGGGCGACAATCTTCAGATTCGGAAAATTGCCGATAACCGTTTCGGCAACCTTGATGGATGACTCGATATCGTCAATGGCAAGAACAAACAAATTCGCCCGATCCGCGCCGGCGGCGCGCAACAGGTCGATGCGGGAAGCGTCACCGAAATGAACCTTGCTGCCGTAGCTACGCACGACATCGACTTGTGAGGAATCGATCTCCAGTGCGGTGAAAGAATGCCCCTTGATACGCAACAGCCGCCCAACGATTTGCCCGACGCGGCCGAACCCGGCGATTAATACGGCGTTTCCCTCGTCCTCCATGTCATCGTATTCGGCCTCACGTTCTTCACTCATGCGTCCGGCGAGACGTTCGCTGATCAGATAGAAAATCGGTGTCAGCATCATCGATACCGCAACTCCCAAAATCATTTTGTCGATCATCGATGTATCGATAATGTTTTCACGCTCAACGAGAGCGAATAAAACGAACGCGAACTCACCACCCTGCGACAATACGGCAGCAAGACTCACTGCACTTTTCGTATCGCACAGGCCGAATATTCTGGCGAGTGGATAAAGGACCAGCGCTTTGGTGAGCATCAATGCAATAACGATGAGCAGAATGGTCGCCGGTTCCTGCAGTAACAGTCCGATATTCACTGTCATACCGACAGCAATAAAAAAGAGCCCCAGGAGCAGCCCTTTAAATGGTGCGATATCGGCTTCGAGAGCGTGCCGATACTCCGAGTCGGCCAGGAGCATGCCGGCGATGAATGCGCCGAGCACCATGGACATACCCGCGAACTGCATGATGAGGGCCGCGCCGATGACGACCAGTAGTGCCGTTGCGGTAAAGATCTCGGGCAGCTTGCTGCGGGCCACGAGACGGAGCAACGGGCGCAACAGGTAACGCCCACCGACGATAAGGGCGGCAATTGCGGCCATCATGGTGGCGATGCTCAAAGGATTGAAACCACCCGATGCTCCGCTGCCGATCAACGGCAATATTGCAATTAGCGGAATAACGGCGAGATCCTGAAACAGCAGGATGGAGAATGCGGCGCGACCATGACTCGCCGTTAGCTGCTTCTTTTCCGCCAGCAGCTGCAACACGAAGGCGGTTGACGACAATGCAAGGATTAAGCCTGTTACCACGGCCGCCGTTGGCGTAAAACCATACGCCCAGGCAAGCACCCCGATAGCTGCTGCACTCAGAAATACCTGGGCGCTACCGAGCCCGAATACCATGCGACGAAGCACCCAAAGACGCGACGGCTGAAGCTCAAGTCCGATGATGAACAATAGAAAGACGACGCCGAGCTCGGCGAAATGCAGAACATGTTCCTGGTCCCGGATAAAACCGAATCCGAACGGGCCGATGATTATTCCGGCAGAGAGATAACCCAGCACGGAACCAAGGCCGAGCCGTTTGCAGATCGGCACCGCAATGATTGCGGCAGCGAGATAGATAATTGCCTCAGCAAGCAAACTCAACGACGTATCCTGTTATTTCCCGGGGAGATTGTTCGTCTGGTCAAGCGCAGTTTAGCCTGCGGCCGCCTTTGCTGGCTATTCGCCTTTGGATTACACTAGCCCCAATTTCGCAGGGATGGACTATGAGCCAGCACAGCAAGCGTTCGCCTAATATCAGTATCTGGCTGACTTGTGCCTTGTTTGGCATGGCCGCGTGCGAACCGCCAAAGACGGTGGACGACGGGCAGGCCGCAGCAAGCGACAATGTCGATGCAATGTCCAGGGAGCACGCCGACGACTCTGCGACACCGAGCGAAGCAGCGAGTATTGCCCCGCAAAGAGCGGTGGTCGCGGACGAAAAACTGGCTTACGCGGAAGTGGTGGAAGAGCTGAGCTACGGGCATTTCGTCATTCCAGCAGACATGGTTGAACCCTATCCGGCAATCCTTGTGATTCACGAATGGTGGGGCCTGAACGAAGGCGTTCGGGCGATGGCGAATCGCCTGGCGGGCCTGGGGTATATCGTCCTGGCAGTCGATCTGTTCGGGGGCGAGACCGCGGCCACACCCGCTGAGGCCCGGAAGCTTATGCTGGAGGTCGTGGAAAATCCGGACGTCGCGACCGAAAACATAAGACAGGCATATGAATTCCTCAGAGATACCGCCGGCGCCCCCCGCATTGCTTCGCTCGGCTGGTGTTTCGGCGGTGGCTGGTCTTTGAATGCCGCACTGTTGTTTCCGAACGAACTGAACGCAGCAGTCATCTATTACGGCCAGGTGACCGATAACGAAGCGAATCTCAGGCGGCTGAACGTTCCCATCCTCGGCATATTCGGCAACGAGGACAAGGCAATTCCCGTCGAGTCCGTGAAGAGCTTCGAAAAGGCGTTAATGAACCTCGAAAAGAAATACGACATAGAGATATATCCGGGCGTCGGACACGCGTTCGCAAATCCGACAGGTACAAACTATAACGCTGAAGCGGCCGGTAAAGCCTGGGAGAAGACCGTTGCATTTCTGGATAGTCATCTCAGCATAAGCGATGACGAGTAATCGATCCGGGCTAGTCTGTTGCCCGTTCCGGCACGGCACATTCCAGCAGTACGTCCAGCGGTTTGCTGACGTACATCATCGATTTCGTCGATTCGCTAACGCATCGCAATGAGGCTTGCGCCGACAGCACGCCGGGAATCGTAATACTGTTCGGGCTAATCGCGTCCGCGTCCTCTGCGCCGCCGTCGACACAAAAATGCTCTACGCGCAGCGGCGCGATCTGATTCGACGGTATGCGAAGTTGCAGGTCGAGTTCCCTGCTTGCCTGCAGTTCTTCTGCGCTGATTGATGCTCTGCTGTCGGCGACGCTGATGGAGACAGAGTCAGGCCGCCAGTTTGTCTCGCAATCGACAGTCACGCTAAATTCATAAGTCAGGCTTGGAAGTCGCATAGTCGTACGTCCGGCCCGCCGCGGCGAAACGGTAACGGCCGGTACGTCCGCCGTAATCTCGATGTTGTGCACCGGCACCGTTTCGGCCGCGATCGCGATTGAAGCGACGATCGCAAAAACACCGCTAAATAGTGCCGCTCGCATGCGGCTAAGGCTACGATAACGCACAGGAAAAAGACACGAAATCCTCGCGTGGTACGCTTCGAGCGATGAAAAACCCAGCCACAGTTACTTACAAGGTGGCACGACGAATCGCTGTACTGGTCGTAGGCAGTACAGTGCTCGCTGTCGGTGTCGTGATGATCGTGGCGCCCGGCCCGGCTATCGTCGTTATTCCCGTCGGCCTCGCGATTCTCGGCGTGGAATTCGCCTGGGCAAAGAGCTGGTTGAGAAAGCTACGCGAAAGCATTAGCAACCACGGCGCAAAATACCGCGGCGAGCGTGCGGAAATCCACCGCGATCGCCACCGTTGAATCATCTGTGCAGGGTCGAAAAGAAAGGAGCCGGAGCAGCTAAACCTGAAATTATTTAGCGGGCCGATCCGACACGGAGCGGTCTCCGGCTCCCTAACAAAGAACGGCAAATGGTTCTGCCGCCCGGACCATCGGGTCCGTAACCCGGCGCTGTTAAACGGACGATCGGGGGAGTTTGTCCGTGAAACGCCTTTGCCGCCGGGCCTCTCGGGGCGATTTGTCTTACTGGTCGCCCGCGATACGCACTGAAGTGCGGCCAATCAATCTGATATCAAGATCCAGTTGGGTGTCTGCCTCAATCGCTCGGGTCGCGTCTTCGACTGCGGCCTCGTTGGCTTGCCTGGCATGCTCTCTGCTGGCCTCTTCGATTTGGTCCGGCGAGACGTCATGCGCCTCATAGCCGTTGCGATCTTCGGCCAGCGCGGGCGCCGTGCTGGTACTCGCCGCGAAAAGTAACAGGGCGGCAATGGTTGCCGGGTTGCTGATTTTGGGCCTGGTATTCATCTCTTAAGTCCTTTTGGGCCTGATTCGGCCTGAATTCGTCACAGTTCGGCAGTCTAATTGCACAAGTCGTGCCAACCTTAAAAACGCTGTAATAACAAGGAATTAGCTTGGACGCTTGCTTACGGAATATCGTAAATAACGGAATTTCGTGACAAGTATTACGGTTTTCCGTATAAATACCGGCCATGGCACAGCTAGACGACTATCACTGGCTTTTTCGCAAGGCTCCGGCCATGGCCAGCCTGATCGACGGAGATGGCCGGTACCTCGATGTCAACGATGCGCTGCTGGATCGGCTGGGTTTTACACGGGCTGAAATGATCGGCCGGCGCCCGGCAGAATTCGTATCGGAGGCGAGCGTCCGTCGTATCGAGAACGAATTTGTTCCAACACTCCGCCGTACCGGCAAGCTGGAAAACAAGCCGATCACGTTTGTGGCGAAATCCGGAGAGGAAATCGATTGCCTCACCAACTCACTGGTCGAACACGATCCTGATGGATCCTTCGTGCGCACGGTTGCGATATATACCGAGGCGACGGATCAGGCCAAGGCCAACTTCAAATACCGGGACCTCTACCGCTCGACGCCGGCAATGCTGCATACCGTGGACACAAACGGCTGCATCGTGACAGTGACCGATCACTGGCTGGAGAAGATGGGATATAGCCGCGACGAGGTCGTGGGACGGCCGATCGCGGATTTTTTCAGCAACGCCCTTCGAAAGAAGTATGCCGGCAACCGGCTCCAGAAACTCATTGAGGTCGGCGAATTCAACAACGAAGAACGGCAAATGGTGACCAAAAACGGGATCGTCCTTGAACTCCTGGTGTCCGCCGTCTCCAACAAGGATTCTTTGGGGCGTGTAAGCCGCATGCTCGTCGCGTCAAAGGACGTGACGGAACGAAACCGTGCGGAACGCGCGCTGCGTAAGTCACTTGCCGAAAATGCGCGGCTGCGCGAAGAACTCGAGCGTGAGCGAGACTATTTGCGAGAGGAAGTGAACGTCTCGATGAATTTCGGTCGTATGGTCGGCAAGAGTCCGGCCCTGAAGTTCATGATGGCGCAGATCGAGGCGGTATCCCAGACGCCCGCCAGCGTTCTGGTTCTGGGCGAATCCGGCGTTGGCAAGGAGTTGGTCGCCCGAGCCATACATGCGAAGAGTCCGCGTGCCGATGGCCCGCTGGTCAAGGTGAATTGTCCGTCGATTCCGAAGGATCTGTTCGAGAGCGAGTTCTTCGGTCATGTGAAAGGTGCATTTACGGGCGCACACCGTGACAGAGTCGGCAGGTTTCAGCTGGCCGACGGTGGCACAATTTTCCTCGATGAAGTCGGCGAGATACCGATCGAGTTGCAGGGCAAGCTTCTGCGTGTACTTCAGGAGAGCGAATTCGAACGTGTCGGCGACGACATCACCAAATCTGTTGATGTCCGTGTGATAGCGGCAACGAATCGAGACCTGGAGCAACTGGTCATGTCAGGAAAATTTCGTGAAGACCTGTTTTATCGGCTGAGTGTATTTCCGATAGATGTGCCGCCGTTGCGAAAACGTGGTGACGATGTTATTCAACTGGCACAGCACTTTCTCGAGGTAACCTGTAATGACTTTGGTCGCGAACCAATGATCTTGACCAAAAACCAGGCCGACGAAATCAGAAGTTATGATTGGCCGGGAAACGTACGTGAGCTCAAGAATGTCATCGAGCGAGCGGTCATTCTTTCGCAGGGCAATGTGCTGCGACTGGACATGTCTCTACCTGGCGGAGCCACCGGGGTCGAGGAGCCGACCGGGAAAGACGATACGACGACGGGGCGATCGATACTTACAGAGCACGAAATGAAAGAGTTGCAAAAGAAAAATCTTCTGGCGGCCCTTGGGCAGGCAGATTGGCGAGTATCCGGCAAGGACGGAGCGGCAGAGTTATTGGGTGTGCGGCCGACTACGCTCAGCGATCGCATCAAATCGTTCGGCCTTCGCAAACCACGTCGTCATTGAGCATTCGACTATGAGCAATCGACTGACAGTTCTGGCCCTTCTGGTTTTCATGCTACCGGCAATTGCGCCAGGCGAAAGCGTATTGCCGCCCGGCGTGCAAGAGTCACTGAAACTGCGCAAGGTGCCGGATAGTTCTCTAAGCATCTATATCGAAAATCTGGATACAGGCGAGCCGTTGCTGACCTGGAACGAGGAGGTGCCTCGCAATCCCGCATCGGTCGCCAAGCTGCTGACAACGCTCGTTGCACTCGACCTCCTTGGCCCGGCATACACCTGGAAGACCGAGGTCTATGTGGTCGGAGAATTGAACGCTGGCGTACTTGAGGGAGACCTGCTGCTAAAAGGCTATGGCGATCCATGGCTGGTAACCGAACGTGTGTGGCAAATGATTCGCGAGATTCGACAACGGGGGATAAAGCGGATCTCTGGCGACTTGCTGATTGATGACAGCTATTTTGATGTGCCTTACCACGATCCTGCCGAATTCGATCGGGAGCCTCTGCGAGCCTATAACGTCGCGCCGAATGCACTGCTGACAAATTTCAAAGTTGTGCGTTACTACTTCGAGCCGGACCGAAAATCGGCAACCGTGGACATACGGGTCGATCCGCCGCTTGATAATCTTCGCGTCGAAAACAAGTTGAAAATTGTGCCGGGCAAATGTCGTGGTTTCCAGCGTGGCATTACGATTACACCTAATCATGCCGTCGACCACATGATAATGAGTGGCGAGTTTCCGAGTGGCTGCAATTCCTACGAAATGGGGCGAACGGCCTTAAGCCACAACCAATTTACATACGGCCTGTTCAAAAACATCTGGGAGGAGTCGGGCGGCGAATTTTCGGGAAGCTACTGGAACGTTATCAAGCCCGAAAAGGCCAAGCCGTTTCTCGTATTCAGCTCGTGGCCGCTCGCCGATGTAATTACCAAGGTCAACAAACACAGCAACAACGTTATGGCTCGCCAGCTCCTTCTTACACTGGGCGCCGAAGAATTTGCCGTTCCCGGGACGGAGGAAGGGGGTCGGCTGGTGGTCGCAAAATGGCTTCAGGACAGGCAGCTGGATCCCACTGAGTTGATACTGGACAACGGCTCCGGCTTGTCACGGGAATCACGCATACCGGCCCGGATATTGGGGAAGCTACTGAGCTACGCCTGGAAAAGCCCGTACATGCCTGAATTCATGTCATCCCTGTCTATCTCGGGCCTGGACGGTACGCTGGCGAGACGCTTCCGCGACGGACCATTGACCGGCAAGGCGCATATCAAGACGGGCCGCCTCGATAACGTTGCTGCGATAGCGGGTTACCTGCAATCGCGTTCAGGCAGCAGATATTCCGTTGTCGCACTGCAAAATCACACGGATGTGCACCGTGGCCCGGGCGAAGAGGTGCAGGCAGCGTTACTGCGCTGGTTGTACGAGCAATAAGGGCTCCAGCAGTTGCGAAAATAATATTTCCGCTGTAGTAAAATCCGCCATTCGTTTGGGAGATATTAAGATGCGTTTTACAATTTTGCCGGCCCTGTGGCTGGCGGCGACGTTTGCCGTACCGGCAGCAGTACATGCGGAAACCGCATACGTAACCGACAATCTGCGTCTTGGTCTGCATCAGGCGGCGGATACGAGTGACAGGGCGTTTCGGACACTGGAATCCGGCCAGACGGTCGAAATTCTGTCGCGTGACAGAAACTATGCGCAGGTTGTCTTGCCCGATGGCGTGCAGGGCTATTTGAAAGCGGCATACCTGGTATTTGAGAAGCCGGCCAAGCTGATCGTCAGCGAAACCCAGGCCGAAAATGAAAAACTGACTCAGGAGCTTGAGAATACCAAGCGCGCCTTTGCCGGTCCCGCGGCAACCATCGATTCGCTCGAGAGTGATGTCGCGAGAAACAGGGCAGCGCTCGACGATAGTCTTGCGAAGGTTCAGGAATTGAGCAAGGAAAACAGCAGGTTTCGCAGGCGCCAAAGCGGTTACAAGCACAGCATGCCGTTTCCATGGGTTGCGGGCGCGCTCGGCGTAAGTCTTTTGGTCGGGATATTGCTGGGCGTCTGGATAGTCGACTATCGCAGCCGCAAGCGGCATGGTGGCGTCCGAATCTACTGAGTCGATATACCGTCCGGATATATCTGCAAGTTATATCGCGATAACAACAAATACGTTCACGTAATTCACGTCGCTTCGTAAGGTTTGCATCAAGTGTAAACCCGACGGAACAACATCGTGAACGGCACAGCCGCAAGCACAATCGCTCCACCGCTGGACTCAAGCCAGACGGAAAAAGTGCAGGATGCGCTGCACGGGCTGACGTCGGACCAGTTGCAATGGGTCAGCGGCTACGTTGCAGGTCTCGCGGCCGCGCAAGGTACAAGCGAGCCTGCCGTCATTCAGCCGGCATCAGATCCAACCAAGACTCTGACAATCCTGTACGGCTCGCAGACCGACAACGGACGCGGTGTTGCGGAGGAACTCGCACAAGAAGCGTCTGCGCGCGGACTGGCCACCAATCTGGTGAGCCTGGCCGACTACAAGCCGGCGAATATCAAGCGGGAGTCATTCGTCAGTTTGGTCATCAGCACGCACGGCGAGGGTGATCCTCCCGATGACGCGGAGCTATTTCATGAGTTCCTGATGTCCGACAAGGCGCCGAAACTCGATGACCTGAAGTTCACAGTTCTCGCCTTGGGAGACAGCAGTTACGTCAACTATTGTCAGACCGGGCGGGAGCTCGATAGCCGACTAAAGGAATTGGGTGCGGAACAGATCCTGCCAATCGTCGAGTGCGATCTCGACTATGAGGATCCGGCATCGCGCTGGTCGCAAGACGTCATCAAGTCCCTGCCGGATGAGCTGGCAAGCGCTGGGGAGGTTTCACGATTGCATGCGGTCAAGCCTGTCGCCCCGTATGACAAGCACCGTCCCTTCGGGGCCGAGGTGCTGACAAATCAAAAGATCACCGGCGCCAAATCGAGCAAGGATGTACGGCACGTCGAACTGTCTCTCGAGGGATCGGGACTGTCCTACGAGCCGGGAGACTCGCTCGCCGTCATCGCCGACAATCCACCTCAACTCATCGAGGAACTACTCGCCGCGCTCGGCTTCAGCGGAGACGAAGAAGTCACGATCAAGGATTCGACGATTCCGATCAGGGATGCCCTTCGGACAGAGCTCGAAATTACCGCGCCGAGTCTCGCCTTCCTGAAATCCTACGCCGACCTGGCGGGTTCCGAAGGACTGCTCGAAGTGCTGGAATCGGAGCGCCAGCTGGCGGAATATCTCGATAAGCGGCAAATTATCGACATCGTCAGAGAATTTCCGGCAACTCTCAGCCCTGCTGATTTCGCAGGCGTATTACGCAAACTCATGCCTCGTTCGTATTCAATCGCTTCGAGTCCATTGGCCAATCCCGACGAAGTTCACCTGACGGTCGCGGCTGTGAAATATCACGCGTTCGGTACAGAGCACTGGGGCGCCGCTTCCACCATGCTGTCCGACAGGATCGCGGAGGGAGACAAGGTTTCAGTCTTTGTCGATGCCAATCCGCGGTTTCGGCTGCCTGCCGACGGACAAACGCCGATCATCATGATTGGGCCGGGTACCGGCGTCGCACCGTTCAGAGCATTTGTCGAACAACGGGCCGAGCTCGGTGCCAGCGGAAAGAACTGGTTGTTCTTTGGCGATCGAACCTTTCACAGCGACTTCCTGTACCAACTCGAATGGCAACGATTTCTCAAGCGCGGAATTCTGCAGCGGCTGGACGTCGCGTTCTCTCGGGACCAGGCAGACAAAATTTACGTGCAGGATCGCATCAGGGAGCACGCCGCAGATGTTTGGGCGTGGCTGCAGCAAGGTGCGGTGCTCTACATTTGCGGCGACGCGAAGCAGATGGCTGGCGACGTTCACGACGCATTAATCGACGTGCTCGTGACTCAGGCTGATTACGATGCTGAATCGGCCGAAGACTATCTCAAAGACCTTCGCAGGGCAGGCCGCTATCAGCGGGATGTTTATTGAGCGTCACGCATGACGGATTCCACAACAAATTTGACTGAGGTAGAGGGCGTAAAGGCTCGCAGTCGCCACCTGCGCGGCACCCTGATCGAGAGCCTGCAAGATCCACTCACGGGCGCTATCTCCGATGACGATACGACTGTGTCGAAGTTTCACGGCATCTATCAGCAGGACGATCGTGATATTCGGAGCGAGCGGAAACGGCAACGGCTGGAACCTGCCTACAGTTTCATGATTCGCGCCAGGGTTCCGGGCGGTGTCTGCACGACGGATCAATGGCTGAAAATGGACGAGATCGCTACGACCAGAGCAAATGGCACTATTCGATTGACAACCCGGCAGGCCTTTCAGCTTCATGGTGTGATCAAAGGAGACCTGAAACCCGCGATAAAGGGAATTAATCAGGCGCTCCTGGACACGTTGGCGGCCTGCGGCGATGTGAATCGAAATGTCATGTGTTCGCCCATGCCGCCGGTGTCCAGAACCCATCTCGAGGTGCAAGAACTCGCCGAAGCGCTCAGCGCGCACCTGACGCCAGCGACGGGCGCGTACCACGAGATCTGGCTCGACGGGGAAAAACTTGTCAGTCCAGGCGATGAGGTGGAACCAATTTACGGTGATACCTATCTTCCTCGCAAGTTCAAAACAGCATTCGTCGTACCGCCGCAAAACGACGTTGATGTATATGCACAAGATTTAGGATTCATCGCAATTGTCGAGGCTGGCAGACTGAGGGGATTTAATGTCACGGTCGGTGGCGGCATGGGCATGAGCCACGGCGAAGCGCAAACCTATCCGCGGCTCGCCGAGGTCATGGGCTTTTGTACGACCAAGCAAGTCAAAGAAGTCGCCGAGGCCGTTGTAACCACCCAACGAGATTACGGCGACCGGGAAAATCGAAAGCATGCGCGATTGAAATACACGATAGACGATCGTGGACTGGACTGGTTCAGGAGCGAGGTCGAGCGCCGGCTCGGCTGGCAACTGGGCGAGCCACGGTCTTTCTCATTTGTTGGCAATGGCGATGTTTATGGCTGGCAGCGATCGAACGACGGACCTTGGCACTACACGCTGTTTGTCGAGAATGGGCGCATTCAGGATGTCGGTGGACGGCAGCTGATGAGCGGACTCAGAAAAATAGCGAGCCTGCACAAAGGCGACTTCCGACTGACCCCCAATCAGAATCTGATCATCAGCAATGTCAGGGAAAGCGATAAGGAACGTATCACGGCTTTACTTCGGGTTTTTCGCATAGAAAACAGCAAACAGGCGAGCCCGCTGCGACTGCATTCGATGGCCTGCGTCGCGTTTCCGACCTGTGGACTGGCGATGGCGGAAAGCGAGAGATTCCTGCCTTCGTTGATCGATCGCCTCGACAGATTACTCTTCGAGCACGGGTTACGAGACGACGCGATCACAATTCGCATGACCGGCTGTGCCAACGGCTGCGCCCGGCCGTATATCGCGGAAATCGGATTGGTCGGCAAGGGCCCGGGGCATTACAACCTCTATCTCGGCGCAGGCTTCGCCGGCGACAGACTGAACAAACTGTATCGCGAGAACATCGACGAGGCAGAAATACTCGCCTCACTGGATCCGTTGTTCGCGCGTTACGCAAATGAGCGCATCGACGACGAACGCTTTGGCGATTTCGTCATTCGAGCCGGTATCGTCGCCGAAGTCACGGCCGGAAAGGACTTTCACGATGCAGCGTGATTCTGAAACCTTCGAACTGGACGAATCACGGAGCCGGCGTGCTGCCGAGCTGATCTGCAGTCGCTCGCTGGAATCCATGTCAGCGGAGGAAAGAGTGCGCTGGGCGTTGAGTCATCTCCCCGAGAACCACGTCGTCAGCTCGAGTTTCGGCGCGCAGTCCGCGGTAATGCTCCACCTGTTGTCCAGTCAGCGGCCTGACATTCCGGTAATCGTCATCGATACGGGATACTTGTTTCCAGAGACCTATCGGTTCATCGACGAACTTACGCGGTCTTTGCGTCTGAACTTGAACGTTTATCGTCCCGAGTTTTCCGCAGCGTGGCAGGAAGCTCGTTTCGGCAAGCGCTGGGAAACGGGAGTCAGAGGGATCAACGCCTACAACCAGGACAACAAGGTACTGCCGATGGAGCGAGCCCTGGATGCTCTGCGTGTTGGCACATGGTTCGCCGGATTGCGGCGCAGTCAGGCGCATAGCAGGGAGCACACGCCCATCATCGAGTCATCAGGCGCGCGCTGGAAGGTCCATCCCATTGCCGACTGGAGCGACCGGGACGTTTACCAATATCTGCAAAATCACGACTTGCCGTATCACCCGCTATGGGAAAAGGGCTACATCTCGATCGGCGACACGCATACAACGCAATCACTGAGCGATGTGTCGAACGACAATGACACACGCTTCTTCGGATTGAAGCGCGAATGCGGATTGCATGAGATGGACTTCGGCAAGTCTGCCTGAAGAATCAAGCGGCGGCGGAAAGGTCGTCCGAACAGCCACCGCGAACGGGCAGCGTGGTGTCTTTGAACAACTTGTCAATTTCCTGCTGTTCCTGTGCCTTTGCCGCGGCGTCGATTTGCCGTGCGTCGATGTGCGGCGCAAACAAGCGGACGAAGTCGAGCATATAGCGACGTAACACCACGTCCTTGCGGAAGCCGATCCAGGTTGTGCTTCTGGGAAACAGCCCTTCCGCGTCAATCGCGGTCAGGTCTTTGTTATCCTCACATTCATGGGCCATGCTGGCAACGATGCCTACACCAAGCCCCATACGAACATAGGTCTTTATGACATCGGCGTCGCGCGCGGTGAATACGACATCGGGCTTCAGATTTTCCTGGGCAAATGCTTTCTTGAGCGATGACTCTCCGCCGAAACTGAAAACATAAGTAACCAACGGGTGCTCCGCCAGATCCTGGAGTGTCAGTTTGCGATCCAGCGATGCGAGTTCGTGACCGTTCGGAACGAGAATCGTGCGATCCCATCGATAACTTGGCAACAACAGGAGTTCGCTGAACAGGTGATTCGATCCTGTGGCGATGGCGAAATCGATTTCCTTGGCCGCCACCATGTCTGCGATTTGTTCGGACGTACCCTGGTGCAGATTCAGATTTACGCTCGGATAAAACTGTCGAAATGCTTTGACGACCTCCGGCAGGACATAGCGCGCCTGCGTGTGAGTCGTGCCGATCGATAAGGTCCCTTCTTCTTCCTGATAGTAGTCCGACGCCAGATTTCGAATGTTTTCGACTTCCTGCATGATCAGCCGGGCTCTTTCGATGACCTGATGGCCCGCAGCAGTCGTACCCTCGAGGCTCTTGCCCTTGCGTGTAAATAATTGCAGGCCGAGTTCCTCTTCCAGGAGCTTGAGTTGTTTGCTAACGCCAGGCTGCGATGTATACAGGCGATCGGCAGCCGCCGTAATGTTCAGCCCGTTATCGACAATCGCGAGCAAGTATTTTAGCTGTTGTAGTTTCATCGAACTGCGCCGCGTCGAACCCCAATGTTCCCGCCAACTCTCAATTGGGACAAGCTTCAGGGCCAAACGTTGCAGGCAAGACTCATGCTTTAAGCCAAACCGGCCGGCGAGTATGCCGAGTGCCGGGTCAGTTGACAATTTTCTTAGTGAAATCCGGCACATAGATACATCTGAAACATATAACGAGGCGCTATATAGGCAGAATCAAACAGTATTTTTTCCGCCACCCGTCGGCCCGTATATTAAGTGCCCATCAATCAGGGCCGAATCCGTGGACTACTTTCCCGCATTTCTCGAACTCAAAAACAAATCCTGCCTTCTTGTCGGCGGCGGCAGCGTCGCCTCGCGTAAGGTGGAATCGTTAATCGCTGCCGGTGCAGCGATCACGGTCGTTGCACCGGAACTCGATGCGAAACTGCAGCGACTCGTTGACTCGGGACGAATCACGCATCGCGCCGGCCGCTTTTCGCCCGAGGACGTGAAAGGCCAGTGGCTTGTGGTAAATGCGACCGGCGATTCGCAAGTCTCGAATGAAGTCTTTGCCGCATCGAACGCGGCAAGAGTCTTTTGCAATTCCGTCGATGAGACGACACGTTGTAGTTACGTGTCACCGGCCATCGTCGACCGAAGCCCCGTTGTGGTCGCCATATCGAGTGGCGGCGCCGCTCCTTTGCTTGTGCGAAAACTACGCGCGCAGATTGAGACAGCTCTGCCAGCGCGTATTGGCCAACTCGCCTCCCTCGCGTCCGAATGGCGGGGCAAAGTCAAGAATCGCATCAGTGATCTACTTGGGCGTCGCCGATTCTGGGAACGGGTTTTTGACGGTGCGATTTTCGACGATGTAATCGCGGGTCGCATGAATTCTGCGCGACTGAATATCGCCAGGCTGCTGAGAGACGCCGCGGGATCGACAGATCAGCAGGGCGAGGCATGGCTGGTTGGTGCGGGACCGGGTGATCCGGGCTTGTTGACGATTCGTGCGTTGCAACTGATGCAAAGTGCCGACGTTGTGGTTCATGACCGCCTGGTTTCCAAAGCAGTGTTGGCCCTTGTCAGACGCGACGCCGAATTGATTTCCGTCGGTAAGACACCAGGCTGTCAGTCGGCGTCGCAGGAAGAAATTAACGGGCTGCTGATACGCTTGGTTCGCGAAGGTAAAAGAGTCTGCCGGCTCAAGGGGGGCGACCCGTTCATATTCGGCCGGGGCGGGGAGGAGATGGAGGCGCTCGCGACCGCAGGACTGCGCTATCAGGTGGTTCCGGGTATTACGGCTGCGGCTGGATGTGCGGCGTACTCCGGCATACCGCTGACACACCGGGCTATGGCACAGTCGGTCGTATTCCTGACCGCCCATGGCAAGGATTCGCTTGATCGGCTCGACTGGCCATCGCTGGCCCGGGACAGGCAGACCCTGGCCCTATACATGGCCGTTCGGCGTTTTCAAGATATTCATGACAAGCTGATAGAATACGGGCGCTCGCCGGAAACGCCGATAGCGATAATAGAAAACGGCACCAGCGACCAACAGAGAGTTATACACGGCTATCTCGGAGACCTGACTGATCTTGCAGAGCGACATGACGTTGTCGCGCCGGCCATTCTGATCGTTGGAGACGTGGCGGAATTCGGCATCGGCAAGGAGTGGTTTGAGAGCCCGCCCGTTATCCAGCAACCTGAGGCGTCGGCTTTAGTCGCGACTCGTTGAAGAAGGGATCACAAAATGATTTATGACAGCATCCTCGACACCATCGGCGATACGCCGATCGTACGCCTCAATCACATCGTTCCTGATAACGTAGAGATATACGTCAAAGTGGAGGCGTTCAATCCGATGGCGTCGGTTAAAGACCGCCTGGCTTACGCAATTATTTGTGACGCGGAAAAGCGAGGCACTATTAAGCCCGGTCAGACAGTCGTGGAGGCAACGTCTGGCAACACCGGTATCGCGCTTGCGATGGTTTGCGCCGCGAAGGGATATCCGTTCGTAGCAACCATGGCGGATTCGTTCTCCATCGAGCGACGAAAGATCATGCGTGCACTTGGCGCCAAAGTCATTCTGACACCCGCCGCGGAACGCGGTACCGGCATGGTCAAGAAGGCCGAGGAATTAGCAGAGAAACACGGCTGGTTCCTGGCGAGGCAGTTCGAAAATCTCGCCAATCCGGAATATCACCGCCAAACGACCGGACCGGAAATTCTCGGAGATTTTGCGGCAAGACGGCTCGATTACTGGGTTACCGGCTACGGCACCGGCGGCACGATGACGGGCGCCGGCGAAGTCATCAAGGTGGCGCGACCGGAAGTGAGCATAATTGTAGCCGAGCCTGCGGGTGCTTCGCTGCTTGGCGGCTGTGATTGGAGTCCACACAAGATCCAGGGTTGGACGCCGGACTTCATTCCCGACGTGTTGAATCGTGAGGTCTACGATCAACTGATTACCGTGACCGATGAACGCGCCATCGAAGTATCGAAACGCCTGGCTGCAGAAGAGGGTATCTTCGTTGGCATTTCCTCGGGCGCTACCCTGGCGGCCGCATTCGAGGTCGCCGAGAAGGCCGAAAAGGGCTCCGTCCTGCTGGCGATGCTGCCGGATACCGGAGAGCGCTACCTGAGCACACCGCTTTTTGAAGGGGTCAATGAAGGATCGGACGACGATTGGCTGCAGTCTATCGATTCGTAGAGGCCGGTTATTTCACCCTAATTGACTGAATAAAAAGAAGAATCGCTTTCAGCTGAGACTTGAGTCACAGCGATGCCGCGCCATGCGTGGCATTGTGCACGCATCCGTAAGAACCGGGGAAATCCCGGCCGAGCTTAGAAGCGATACTCGCTGATGACGGCAGACGTGCATAACATCACAACGAGGAAAAATATCGGTTCGGCAAAGGGGCTGCTGCAGTCGCTTGTGCCCCGGGCTCAATGCTTTTGTTTCTACGATCTCAACCGCGAATGCGTCTGGAGTAGTGACGGCGTAGACGATTACGAAATCGACAACTACATAACGGATTTGCCGAACGACGTCGTCGCCGGAATTCTGCCGGATTCGAACCTGCTTCGACGCACCTTGACGTCCGGCCGGACACTGCTTGTGCTGCCCGTATATGGTGACGATTCCGACAACGGACTTGGGCTGCTTGTAACGGTATTTTCAAAGAACGCAGGCAAGGCATCCTCATTCAATCCGAGTCTGTTGAAGAATATTTTGCTCCCGGCGGTGCAGGTAATCGGCGAGGGCATGAGAATCAACCACCAGCTCACCGATATTATCCGCCGGGCAGAGGTCGCCGAGAAAGAGCTCGAACTGGTCTACAAGGTAGACGAGAAAATTCATGGCGTATCCCGCAGTCATGCAGGTCTGGCACAGCTGATCGGTCAGAGCGGCCGCTTTCTCGGCATCGCATACAGCGTGCTTCTGCTGCCGTCGAAGCGCATACGGATCAGTGCCACGCATTCGAGCTGGAAGACCGTAAACCGGAAGGCACTCGACAAGTACATCATCGAACAGCTGTTCCCGAAGCTTGAAGCGCAGCGAGGATCCGTTATTTTCGAAATACCGCCGGTGGAAGGATCGGACAATATCGCCGATCAGGGATACCAGACGATGCTTTGTCCGCTCATCGACCGGGCCGGCAATGTCGAGGGTGTTCTTGCGCAGCTAGGGCGTGTAGACGGGAAATCTTTTGACAAGTCGCACATGCGTTTCATGTCGCACATCGTCCGCAAGGTCGAGTACGTTATCGAGCAGTCCTTCGATGTAATGACGGGACTGATGAACCGTGCAGGATTCGAAGCTCAGTTGTATGAGTCGATGAAAACGCTGGACGAAAAAGATGATCAACACCAGATCATCTATTTCGACCTGGATAACCTGCAGCTGGTCAATGATACGTTTGGCCGGGAAGCCGGCGACGAAGTCATTATTCGCTTTTCGCAAATGCTCGAAGACGAGTTACCGAAGCATGCTGTCGCAACCCGACTCACGGGCGATGACTTTGCCATTCTTCTGGCAAGCAGTACGATCGAGGAAGCACTGGATCTCACCACGTCCGTCCGCTCCAAAGGCGAACAACTCCGTTATTTGCAAGGTGATAAATCCTTACAAGTTACCGTCAGCATCGGCATCGCCAGTTTTGATGCCAAAGCCTCGGATTCTGCGGACGCGCTGACGGCTGCCAGAATTGCCTGTGATTCAGCGAAGGACCACGGTCGTGACCGGGTCGAGGTGTATGACCAGGACAATCGGAGCATCATCCGCCGATACGACGATATGCACCTCGTATCGGAGATTCAGCAGACCCTGGATACGGACGGCTTCGAACTCATGTCTCAGCCTATCGTCGCTCTGGCTAAAGATAACCATCAGATCCGATTCGAAATACTTCTGAGAATGAAAGACAGCAAGGGTAACAAGGTGTCATCGGACGCTTTTTTCTCAGCTGCCGAACGCTACCAGCTCATGCCGCAGATCGATCGATGGGTCGTGTCTACGACGCTCTCCAAGCTCGGTGAGCACTCCGAGTTCCTCGAAAATTCCGGCGCCAGCTTCGCCATCAATCTGTCGGGCCAGTCGTTGGGAGACGACGATATCCTCAAGTTTATCGAGGGTGAAATGGAGTCGAGTGGTGTACCGGCTTCGTCGCTTTGCTTCGAAGTTACGGAGTCAGCAGCGGTGTCGAATCGCAGAAAGGCCCAGGCGTTTATCGATGCGTTGCGCAAGCATGGTTGCCGATTTTCGCTGGATGACTTTGGCGCTGGCCTGAGCTCGTTCGCCTATCTCAAGAATTTCAAGGTCGATACTCTGAAGATCGACGGAAGCTTTATCCGTGATATCACCGACAACCGGATCTCCGAGTCTATGGTGGCCGCTATTACACAAGTAGCCAAGGTGATGAAACTCGAGACAGTGGCCGAATACGTCGAGAGCAAGAAGATCAAATCGCTGATAGAGAAGCTCGGCGTGGATTTCGCGCAGGGCCATGCAATTGGCAAGCCAGTTCCTCTGGACTCTGTGTTGAAGGAACTGACCAACAAAAAGAAGACGTCAAACGCCTGATCAGAATACGCCGGATTCCAAGCCGGCGGCCATCGTCATGCCCAATTCCTCGCACTCGGCGAGTCTGCTGTCGTCAAATTCTCCGGCAATCAACACGGGGTCCTGAACCTGCTTTACGGAAAGCCCGGTCAAAATACGTGTGATGCTGCTGATTGCGCCACTGCCGTCATTGCCGGCGCGAACGAACAGGCCGTACGGCATGCCACCGACTTTGTCCTCGCAGGGATAATAAACGCGGTCGAGAAAATACTTCATCGCGCCGCTCATGTAGCCGAAATTCTCGGGTGTTCCCAGAATCATTCCATCGGCCCACAGGACGTCTTCGGCCGACGCCTCGAGCGCATCGCGAACTCTCACCTCGACGCCCTCGATATCGGGATGTCTCGCACCCGCGATGACGGCATCGGCCATTTTACTGGTCGTGCCGGACTGAGAGTGGTAAACGATCAGAAGATGCTTAGGTTCAGCCATTACCCTTCCGCGATATTTTGCCGGCGCAGCGTGTTCGTCCTATAGACTTGCCGCGATGGAGCCGATTGCCAGTCTACCCGAGGAACTCAGCGACGTCGTGTCGCTATGGAAGGAGCGGCTTGAGTCGTCTCACCCGGCCAGCATCGACAGTGTCAGTTGCTCGCCGAACTTCATATCCGAATTGACAAGGCTGGTCGCGGTCAGCGAGTTCGCCGCGAACCTCGTCATTCGGGAATGGCCTTGGATTCAAGGTTGCCGCGAGAGCGAGACATTTTCGCAACCGCCGAATCTCAGCACACTGCATGATTTCGCGGCGGAAATTGCCGTGAGCAACGATGATGTCGGCAAGGTAAAGCGCTGCCTCAGACGATTTCGCGACCGATGGTTATTGCAGGTGTTGTGGCGGGATCTCTCCGGTGCAGCCACCCTGACTGAATCCCTGAAGGCACTGTCCGATCTCGCCGACGAAATAATCGCAGCATCTTCAGGCTATGCGACGCGGCAGCTGCAGAAGCGATTTGGTACGCCGCGAAATAGTGATGGTGCGGAGATTCCGCTGGTAGTACTGGCGATGGGCAAGCTCGGCGGCCGCGAATTGAATTTTTCCTCCGACGTCGACCTGATTTTTCTGTATTCGGAAGAGGGAGAAACGGACGGCGCCCGCCCGCTGAGCACGCACGAATATTTCGCCCGCGTTGCCCGACAAGTCGTGGCCCTGCTGGAAGAGGTGACGTCGGAGGGTTTCGTTTTCCGGGTCGATACGAGGCTCCGGCCGTTCGGCGACAGCGGGCCGCCGGTCGTCAGTTTCGCCTCGCTGGAAAATTATCTGCCACAACACGGCAGGGGGTGGGAGCGATATGCCTACGTTAAGGCGCGGATAACGGGCGCGCCGGTCGACGAGGCAATCGCCAGGGAACTTATCGGTAACATGATCGAGCCGTTCGTATATCGGCGCTACCTCGACTTCGGCGTGTTTGAATCACTTCGCGACATGAAGGCCTTGATCTCCGCAGAGGTTAGAAAGAAAGAACTTGCTGACAATATCAAGCTCGGTCCAGGCGGCATCAGGGAAATCGAATTCATCGTGCAGTCTGTGCAACTCGTGCGCGGTGGAAGCGACGGGCAACTTCGGAGTCAGCAATTGCAGCTCGTGCTACCACAGCTCGCCAGGTATCGCGAGCTCTCGGATTCTGGTGTTGATGAACTGCTGCGGGCCTACACATTCTTGCGGCGGCTCGAAAATTTCATTCAGGCCATTCGAGACCAACAGGCGCACGATCTGCCAGCCGATCCTGTCGACAGGGCCAGGCTCGCTCTTGCAATGAACTATCCGGATTGGCAAAGCCTGCTGGCAGAGCTTGATTCGCATCGCGGCAATGTCAGCAAACATTTCGAGAATGTTGTCTTCCGGAGCGACCGCGCCGAAACGGGGTCCACAGATGCGCCGACAATCGCCGAACGCTGGGCGTCGGGCTCAAGCGTTTCGGAATGGCAGGAATTGCTGCAAGAGCAGGGTTTCACGAAAGTGCAAGAAGTCTCCGAGACCATCGTGAATTTTCAGCGTGCCGCCTCGATACGTCAGACAGACAAGGTTGGGCGCCAACGTCTCGATCAGTTCATGCCGAATCTTTTATCTGAGATCAAGAACAGGCGTGATCCATCGCTCGTCCTCACGCGCGTGCTCAATATCGTCGATCGTATCCTGCGCCGCAGCGCCTACGTGGCACTACTGAATGAGAATCCACCGGCGCTCGAAAAACTCGTCAACCTTTGCGAAAGCAGCGCTTATCTCGCCGAGCAGGTCAGTCGCTATCCGCTGTTACTGGACGAATTACTCGACCCACGCGTGTTTTCGGCCTCGCTTGAAAAAAACCAGCTGGATGCAGAGCTGGAACGGCGTAATGCAGGGCTCGCCAATGCGGACAGCGAGCAACGAATCGAAGGGCTCGGTCAGTACCAACGGGCCAGCCTGTTTCGGATTGCGCTTGCCGATTTCAGCGGCAGGTTGCCGATTATGAAAGTCAGTGACCGGCTGACCGATGTTGCGGAGCTGGTTCTGAGGGAGGCGCTTGGCATCGCTTATGCCGATCTCGTCGAGAAACACGGAGAACCGCACTGCCTGGACGGCGACGTCGAACGCGTCGCCGGTTTCGGCGTCATTGCGTACGGCAAGCTTGGCGGCATCGAATTGTCCTACCGCTCGGATCTCGACCTGGTGTTTCTGCACGAGTCTGGCGATGGCGAGCATATGACCGACGGGCGGAAGCCGATCGAAACGAGCTTGTTTTTCGGACGACTGGTACGACGCCTCGTACATTTCCTGACGACACAAACCGATTCCGGTGCCCTTTACGATGTCGATACCCGGCTGCGGCCAAGTGGGCGATCAGGACTTCTGGTTACAACGATCAGTGCGTTCGAGCGATATCAGGAGGAGAACGCCTGGACCTGGGAACATCAGGCCCTGCTGCGTGCGCGGCCGGTTGCGGGTAGCGCCGTGGTGGCACGGGAATTCGAAAGAATACGTGCCGAGACGCTGCGAAATCGTGTGCACCAGGACAGTCTGCTGGATGACGTGACCACGATGCGTTGCAAGATGCGAGAGCAATTGGATAGAAGTGACTCTGCTCATTTCGACCTCAAGCAAGGTGAAGGTGGCATCGGCGACATCGAATTCATCGTGCAATATCTCGTTCTCAGGAATGCGCGGCCGCACCCTGCGGTCATGCACTACTCGGACAACATCCGTCAGCTGGGCACTCTCGCGGCGGCCGCTTGCCTTGCCGAGAACGATGTCCTGCGCCTGCAGGAGATATACAAGGCATTCCGCCTGCGGCTGCATCGTCTGGCGCTGGACGAAAAACCGCCCCTCGTATCTGCCACAGAGTTTCTGGCGGAACGAGAATTCGTATCGACGATATGGGCGCGGACGATGCGGGACACATTGCTATAATCCCGGCAAACAAACACAAGAAATGGATGAGTCAGTGAGAGCAAGATCCGGAACCGTCGATCAGAATCTAATTCAGGCAAACGCGCAGCATCGATATGAGGTGCGTCCAGACGATATTCCTTTGTCCTGCCCGATGCCCGGCATGTATTTGTGGAATTCTCATCCAAAGGTCTATTTGCCGATCAAGGAGACAGGGGAGGCGATGTGCCCGTATTGCGGTGCAGAGTACTTCCTTGCAGACTCCAAGAGCTGATCTGTAGCGATCCTGAGCCTAAATGTGTCGAATGTCGGCGAAATGCAGGATAAATGGCAAACTCCTGCCGGGACAGCGAATCGACGCCAGAATCTGGCATATAAAGCCTTAAATGCTGCTAAAATCCGTAAAAATCTTTGAGCTGTCGCGAAGTTCACTGTATCGCCCGAATCATGTGTGCCTTTATTCTTGCCAAATATCGTAAAAATCGGAGAACATGCGTCTAAATGTCCCTAACGTCGCCAAAACCTTCGATAGTGGTGCAAACCGACCATGGCGGCATCATTTACGACCCGGATATCTTCGCAGAGATTTCGCACGATGATTTCACGCTGGATCATTGGCCGGAGTCGTCCCCTGTCAGCGGCGGACTGCGATCGTCCGGTCGCGGCAAAACCAGCATCGTCAGTGGCGATGAGGGCGAGTTCGTTTTGCGCCATTTCAGGCGCGGCGGCCTGATCGGCCGATTCGTGTCAGACAGTTATTTCTGGCTCGGCGCGCGGGCGACACGCGCGTTCAGTGAGTGGCGGCTTTTGTCGGAACTCGTTGCCATGGAATTGCCGGTACCTTGTCCGGCGGCCGCGCGATATCGTCGTAGTGGATTAGTCTATGACGCGGACCTGCTGACAGTACTTATTCCCGGGGTGATTTCATTGTCGGATCGCATCGCATCCTTGCCATGTGGCGAAGATTTCTGGCACAAGCTTGGCAGCGAATTAGCGCCTTTCCACTTGGCCGGTGTTTTCCACGCCGATCTGAATGCATACAACATTCAAATCGACAAAGACGACAAAGTCTGGTTAGTCGATTTTGATCGCGGCAGACTGCGGCAACCCGGCAGGTGGCAACAACAAAACCTGGCGCGGCTGCACAGGTCCCTGCAAAAGATTAAAGGTCTTGATCCGAGGCTGTATTTTTCTGAGGCGAACTGGGAGCAGTTGCTGGAAGGTTATTTCAGTTCGTCGAGGTTTGCGTAAGCATCGGGCAGCGGCTCCGGTCTGCCCTTGAATCTGCGGTAAGTCCAGATGTACTGCTCGGGGCAGCGTCGTATCGCCTCTTCAAGAACTGCAATGAATTGTTCCGTGTCCTTCAAGGGGTCGTCACTCGGGAAATTCTTCAAAGACGGCAGGATGGTCATTTTGTAACCCCCCTCGGGAAGGCGGCAAAGAAACCAGGGAATGGCGACCGCTTTGCCGAGTTTGGCCAATTTGCTCGTGGCCGTGTTGCTCATTGCCGGTTCGCCAAAAAAGGTCGTCAGCATGGATTGTTTGCTGTACACCGTTTGGTCCGGCGCAAACCATAGAGCCCCTCCTGCCTTGAGACTTCGCACCATGCCCCGGACATCGCTGCTTTCAACTGTGCTTTGCGCTGTGCGTTCCCGGGTCGTTCGTTGCATCTCGGTCAGTAGTTCATTCGGGTGCATTTGAAACACGGCGTCGATGCGTGGGCAAATGCCCCGCATGACATGGCCACTCAACTCCAGCGCGGTAAAGTGGCCAGTCAATAATATGACGCGCTCGCCGCGCGATAGCGGCTCGGTCAAATTCTCTGCGCCTTCGATCTGACTCATGGACATGATTTCCTTAGTCGATCTCCAACGCGCAAGTCCGAGTTCCATCAGCGATGCACCGACGGCCTCGTAGTGTGCCAACACGAGCGCGTTGCGTTCGTCGACCGACAACTCCGGGAAACAAAGTTCTATATTGCGACGTGCCGTCAACTTTCGCTTGGTGTCGAAACGATGTAGCAATCGACCGGCCGCTTTGAAAATACGCAACTGAGTGCGGTAGGGAATTAAGAGACTGAGACGCAGCAAGCCGAGCAACAACCAGACGTACCAGTAGTTCGGCGCCAAAAAGTAATAGAGTGGTTTGCGCTTGCCAGCCATTGCGACGCGAGTTTAAAGCAAAACTCGATTAAAGGGGACGTAGCACTCTTCTCCGTCCCCTTCAATCATCGTACGGTGATGGCTCGTTCTTGAAGCGACGGTGTATCCAGTAATACTGTTCGG
>CAYLSX010000002.1:50300-61117 GCA_964386685.1 uncultured Woeseiaceae bacterium
TCGTACGGTGATGGCTCGTTCTTGAAGCGACGGTGTATCCAGTAATACTGTTCGGGCGCGCGCCGAATCTGTTGCTCAATCAGCGAATTGATCCGAATCGCGTCGGCTATCGCATCGTCCGTGGGGAATTCGGTCAGCTGTTCGCCGATTTCCACGCGGTAACCGCTTAGATCCGGTTCGCGCAACCAGAGCACCGGCAGGATTGCCGCGCCGGTTTTCTGCGCGATGCGTGCCGCATTGACCGATGTGGCAGCGGGAATAGAGAAGAAAGGGGCCATTACCTTGTTACTGGCGGTCGTTGCCTGATCGACCGTGATCAGGATTGCCCTGTTTTCCTGCAATCCCTTCAGGAATCGCCGAAAACTCTTTTTCGGAATTGCGTTCCTGACGGCGCGGTGGCGTCCTGAATGGACGATCTTGTCGACGTACGGATTGCTGAACGGACGAATCACTGCATCGTAATCGACCTCCAGCCCCAGCAATCGAGCGGAAATTTCCATCGAAGTGAAATGTCCAGCGATGAGAATTACACCCCGACCTTGTGACAATGCGCCCTGAAGATTTTCCAGGCCGCTGATTTTTGCGAGGGGATGCAGTCGATCGTCGGACGCCCAGTATGCGAGCCCGGTCTCGAACAACGCGCGGCCAAGCGACGTGAAATGCGCGCGTAACAACTTGTGCCGCTCATTGTTCGTCAGATCGGGAAAGCAGAGCTCGAGATTTCTTGCGGCTATTGCGCGGCGCTTGTGTGCCACTCTGAAAATTATTCGACCAGCGAATCCGCCCATGCTCATTAACACGGGGTACGGTAGCTTGCTGGATATCTTCAGGCATGCCAGCAGGAGTCGCACGCCGAGCATGACCGTGGCTTATTCTGACATGCCGTCGACGTAAGCGTCGCTATCCGACTCGTGAGCAAGCGATTCGTTGCCCTCGATCTCGACTGCTCGCATTTCGGCCGTTTGAATGCCGACGTGAAATACCGCAAAACCGGGCATGACTACCTGGTTGCGCGCCATGCCGATGATGCGGCCAGACGATGGTGAATACAGTCGCGTACTGGCGTTGTTCATCGGGTCGGTGATCGTTCCGAGAAGATCACCCTCTCGAACCGTGCTGCCAAGGCTGACGTCCGCCAGGAGAATGCCGCCACGATTGGCTCGTACCCAGGTCGAACGGTAATACACAGGTTCGGCGTCGCCCCAGAGCCTCATCTTCCTGACCATGTCGAGTGTATTCAGGAGCGTCTCGATGCCTTTGACACCGTGTTTGACTTCCTCAATTTCAAGTTGTGACGGCCCACCGGCTTCGAGTGTTACGGCAGGAACGCCGGCTGTGGTCGCCGCGTGTCGCAGTGTCCCGTCGGCCGGTGTGCTATGCAATATGACAGTGGCGCCGAACCCTTGGGTCAGTGTGAGGACGTCGGGGTTGCGCAAATCTGCACGCAACTGAGGAAGGTTGCTGCGCTCGAAGGATCCTGTGTGTAAATCGACCAAGGCATCGCAGTGAAGAACGATCTCGGTGAAAAACGAATAGGCAATTCTTGCAGCTGCGCTGCCACGCGGATTACCGGGGAAATAGCGATTCAGGTCGCGGCGGTCTGGCAAGTATCTTGAGCCGCGACGAAATCCTTGCAAGTTGACGATCGGGACGCCGATCACAGCACCGGCGACCTTTTGCGGATTCAGGTCGTGCATAACGCGACGGACCATTTCGATGCCATTCAGTTCGTCACCGTGTACGGCGGCGGTCAGGCACAATGTCGGACCCGCAAGTTTGCCGTTGACGACCAACACCGGAGAATCAACAGGCACGCCTTCGAAGAGTTCTGTTGCGGACCAGGACAATCGTCGATAGGTGCCAGGCTCAATTTCGGCGTTCAATAGCGTCATCGTTTCGCCAAGGCCGCCCGCAATGGTTACTGCGTCGGCGAGTGGAATGACAGGAGGATGATCGGCGGCAGGATCGACAACCGGCCTGGAACCCGGCTCGGCGACTGCGGTCAAAACCTGTTGCGTCTCGACTTCGCCGGCTGAGGCCTCTACAAGGCAGAACAGCAGCATCAGGGTAGTGATGCCGCCTCGCATTGGGCTGTTTGGGCTGACAAATTTCATCGGTACGCTATTTACGCGGATCCAGGCCTCTGCGGCCTTGTTGTAGCAGGCAGATTACCTCAAGATAGTCGAAAAAGGGGCAAATATCTGTGAACTATTCAATTATTTAGGAGCTATTTCTGAGCCAGAATCACGAACAGACGCTATGAAGCATGTTTTTCGACTATTTGTCCTGATTCTGAGCCTGGCTGCCCAGCAGGCGGCTGCCGCAATCTCGGATTTCCCGCGACCGGCCGAACTCGAGCCGGATATCGGCTTTTGGGTCACAGTCTTCACTGAATACACCAGCGACCAGGGCGTTTTGCACGACAACGTCAACCTTGCCGTCGTCTACGAGCTTCTCGACATTCCGGCGAGCGTGAGCCGACGGGAGCGCAACCGGCGCGCCGAACTGCGCAGGAAACACTACAAGTCTGTACTCGGCACGCTCGCGGGCGGCAAACGCGACAAGCTGACCGCCGAGGAAAAACGTGTGCTCGACCTCTGGCCAGCGAACGTCAGCAACAAGACGCTGCGCGACGCCAGAAGCCGAATCAGGTATCAGCAAGGCCTGTCGGATCGCTTTCGCGCCGGGCTAGAACGAGCAGGGCGTTATCGCGCTCACGTTCAAAACGTATTCACAAAGCTCGGCGTGCCAGTCGAGCTCGCTGCCTTGCCGCATGTCGAATCGTCCTACAACCCGGATGCGCGTTCCCATGTCGGCGCGTCCGGTATCTGGCAGTTCACGCGAAGCACCGCCAGACGCTTTCTTCAGGTCGACCACGTGCTCGACGAAAGAAATGATCCGTACACGGCGACCGAAGCCGCGGGGAGACTGCTTGCATACAATTATTCGATCGCCGGCAACTGGCCGATGGCGATTACGGCATACAACCACGGATTATCCGGTGCGCGTCGTGCCATGCGCCAGTTCGGTGACACGGCCTACGTGAAAATACTCAGGGAGTATCGCGGCCGCACATTCGGATTTGCGTCGCGAAACTTTTACGTCGCGTTTCTGGCGGCTATGCAAATCGATCAGAATCCCGACAGCTACTTCCCCGGTATCGTGCCGCACTCACCCATAGACTACGTGACGGTCGACCTGCCGGCATATATTTCTGCAGATTCAGTTTCGAAGGCACTCGGCGTCAGTCGTCGTGATCTGGCTCGCCATAATCCCGCATTACAGTCGACGATCTGGCAGGGCAGCAAGAACCTGCCGAAAGGCTACGAAGTCAAAATGCCGCGAAACCTGGTCAATGGCTCAATGACGAAACTGATCGCCGCGTTACCAGCGGAGCAAATGTTTGCCAAACAGCTACCCGACCTGTTTCACACAGTTGCGCGCGGCGATACTTTGTCGGAGATAGCCGAAGAGTACGATACTCGGGTCTCGACGCTGGTTGCCTTGAATAGCCTTGGCAGTAGCCACCGTATTCGGGCCGGACAAAAAATACGCCTGCCAGCGGCAGGACCAGCGCCCGCAGTTGTTGCTGCCTCGAAACCTCAAGAGGCGGCTCCGAAACCCCAGGTCGTCGCGGCGATCGCCGATGCGCCGGCAATTGCGGATCCGGCCGATGTGACCGAGGAACAAATCAGTGCCAGCGCGCTCGTCGACGAAGTAGCCGCAACCGTTCGAAGCACTATCCAGTCGGCCTTGTTATCCGACCCGAGCGACTACACCGTCGCGTCTGATAACACGATTGAAGTGCAGGAACTTGAGACACTCGGCCATTTCGGTGACTGGCTGGGAATAAAGACGCAGCGGCTGCGCGACATAAACGGTCTCGCATTTCGAACGCCTGTAGATGTCGGGCAACGAATCAAACTGGATCTCAGCCAGGTTGATGCGGCCGCGTTCGAAAACTTGAGGACCGCCTATCATCGCAATCAACAAGACAGCTTCTTTCGTAATCACACGATAACGGGCGTCACTGAACATACGATCAAGAGAAACGAATCAGTATGGATTCTGGCATTGCGAAAATACGACGTACCCATCTGGTTGTTTCGCCAATACAACCCCTCTCTCGACCTGCACAAGATTCAACCTGGTACACGCATTCGCTTTCCCGTACTCGTAAGCAACAATGGCTAAAGCCACACGCCTGATACTGATTCGGCTGCTACCGGTGCTATTCATCACGGCCGCAGCAACCGCATATATCATGGACGTCGAGGGGCCGGACGCATACGCCATTCGAAACACCGTGCCCGTGGTTCTTCTGGTGGTCCTGTCGGCCTTGACGCTGCTTCGGGGCAAGGGCAACTGGGCCGGCGCGGGCAGGAGCTGGCCGCTGGGCACGCTCGGTTTCGCTATTCCGGCACTTGGGCTGTCTCTGTACCTTCATCACGCGTACTCGATCGAGCTCGAAAGCCTGTTCGGCGCAGCCCGACAGCCACTGGAGCTCTTCCGATACCTGCCTATTTACACTGTCGTAGCCGGCGGAATCGGTTTTGCGATCGGCTGGATCGTCGGCCGTAATGTTTGATAGAGCAACTTGTGATATTACACGTTCACAGATACGACGCGGTCTGCTAGGCTTTTAATCACCATAAATGGGGACAGAAACGAGAATGAAATTCCGCAGGAATCTGTTTGCGCTTGGCCTGATCGCGATTACCAGCGTGTCGTTGGCCAGCGATTTTCCGGCGGCAGAGAAGGTCATCGTCGAGAAGGAAAAGCGAAAACTGCATCTGCTCAAGGCTGACGAAATTTTCCGAACTTTCGAAATCGCACTCGGCATCGATCCGGTGGGCGACAAGGAAGCAGAGGGAGATTTCAAAACGCCGGAAGGCGTTTACACACTCGATACCAGAAATCCCAACAGCGACTACTTTCTTTCGATCCATATTTCGTATCCCAACAACAAGGACCTCCGCGAAGCGCGCGCGAAAGGCGTGTCTCCGGGTGGTCAGATAATGATTCACGGTCAACCGAATGTACCGACCTACTCCGCCGCCTACTACAGGAAGCAGGACTGGACGAACGGCTGCATCGCTGTATCGAACTCGGACATGATAGATATCTGGTTAATGACACCTAATGACATCCCGATTGAAATCCGTCCCTGACCAGGAATTGGCCGTTAGCGTCGATACGGGGGAAACCGTCGATGTGGAAGTGTGGCCCGAGGGCAGCCTCGAAATTCTTTCCCAGGTCGAAGTCGATCAGCTGCTCGATCAGGGAGAGGGCGGCCTGTATAAGCTTTTGCGTCGTTGCATACTGGCTGTCCTCAATTCGGGCGGCAACACCGACGATGCCCGCGCGGTTCTGGAAAAACACAAAGACTTCAGCGTCGGATTCATTCAGCTCGATCGTGGTCTCAAGCTGTCCTTGAAAGGCGCTCCGTCGGCTGCTTTCGTCGATGGCAAAATGATACGCGGCACGCGGGAACTACTGTTTGCAGTGCTCCGCGATATCGTTTTTACCAACAATGAAATTCAGGCAAGCGGGCGCTTCGATCTCAAAACCTCCGAGAACATTACCAATGCCGTCTTTCACATCCTCAGGAACGCCAGGGTGCTACGGACGCCGGCGGACTCGGACCTCGCAGTCTGCTGGGGTGGGCATGTGATCAGCAGGGACGAGTACGAGTACACCAAATTGGTCGGTTACGAAGTTGGCCTTCGCGGCATGAATGTATGTACGGGTTGCGGACCCGGCGCGATGAAGGGCCCGATGAAAGGCGCCACGATCGGACACGCAAAACAGCGTATTCGTGATGGCCGATACATCGGTATAACAGAACCCGGAATTATCGCCGCGGAGTCGCCGAACCCGATCGTCAATTCACTGGTCATCATGCCGGACATGGAAAAGCGACTTGAAGCGTTCGTGCGGCTTGGACATGCCATCACAATTTTTCCAGGTGGTGTCGGCACGGTAGAGGAAATCCTGTATCTGCTGGGCGTTCTCACTCACCCGGACAACGAAGGGATTCCGTTTCCGGTGGTGATGACCGGGCCCGCCGATAGCAAACGCTACTTTCAACAAATCGACGAATTCATTGCGGCGACGCTCGGCGAAAGCGCCAGGCGCCGCTACAAGATAATCATCGACAACCCGAGCCAGGTCGCCAGAGAATTACTGGGCGGAGTTCGCCAGGTAAGAGCGTTTCGAAAACATCACGGTGATGCCTATTACTTTAACTGGCGTTTAAACATCGATCACGACTTTCAGGTGCCCTTTGTGGCGAGTCATGAATCGATGCGATCAATCGAATTAGTGGAAGACCTGCCCGTGCATCAACTCGCAGTGAACCTGCGGCGTATTTTCTCGGGAATAGTCTCGGGCAATGTAAGAGAAGATACGATCGCAGAAATAGAGGAACGAGGGCCGTTCGAAATTGATGGCTCAAAAAAATTAATGACACTTCTCGACGGCCTTCTGTCTGGATTCGTGGAGCAGGGCCGCATGAAGATTGCCAGCGAATCCTATTCGCCCTGTTACCGGGTAAGCAGATAGCGAGACGACGAGAACTGCTCGCATTTAGTTAAACCAATTGCCATCGCGCTCGATCGACCCGCTTCATTAAGTAAAAAGCGACTGTAAGACGTTGAAATTTATGTAAAAAACACCTTCCGGCATTGTGATGCAGTTCCTGTGAGATCTCCGGCTGACAACGTAGCATTTGTTAAAACGGAACCTGAGCATAATGTTATGCAGGAAAGCAAAGAAATCAGCTGGGCCGCTGACTACGACGCCGACACCCAGGAAGATTCGCAAGATTCCAGTGGCACGACGGACGCGCAGTCGAACGATTCATCCGATCCGGATGGCTGGCAACAGTACCGAAGATGGATTTCAAAAGCTCCAGTTCCCCGGCAGCGTCGTGGCGGTATCGATCCGTCGCTCTATTCCTGGAAAGGTTACAGAAACTGGACTGAACAGGTAAAACGAAACTGGTCGGAAGAATAAGAACCGGTAGCAAGTCTCTTTTTCTTTAAGAGGCGCTTTATCCAAAAAAAGTTTTTGGCATGTCACAATTTTACATGTCGCACTCGATATTGTGACGCAGTCCCCTATTGATCGCCGTCAGCGGATTATGTACTGCCAAATACTAGTGGTTCTGCGAAAAAAGTTCGAACGAGTTCTCTCTTCTGATAAAAATTTACGTTGTAAATTCATTTCTAAAGCAAGCTGTGATCTGTCTCACGGTGAGCGCTTAGGCAGCTGTCTATAGTTCAACTTACAACCAGGACGATAGACAGACAGGTATGTCAAAGAGCAATTCACAAGCTGACTCTCCCGTTAGCACTCTGAAAAACGAAGCGGCACGGCAGCGCTGGGAGCTGTTTCATCTAGCGATTTCCCACGCGAAGAAATCCAACACGGTCGCAATGCAGGAGGCTGATGCGCCTTCCTCGGAAGCCGACAGCGCCGCTCCGTTATTGTCGATCGCCCGATAGGAAGCCGACACCGTGGAGCGATTGCTACAGTACCTCGACGATCTGGAAGATTTCATTTATGCAGCACCGCTGATTGCCGAGCAGCTTCGCCGTGCGATTCAACGAATCCTGTTCCTGTTGGCCTCGATCGTGCTACAAATTGCTGGCGTTATTCTCGCGCTCAGCCACCCACCCCTGGCGCTGGCGGTCGTGACCTTGATGTTGGTCGCGCTGCTTTACCGCGCGGTCATCGTTCCGATGCCGCAGACAGTCTCGGCCATCTAAGCCTGCTGGAAGCTTGAAATGCCCGAGATAGGCACTATCGTGTCTGTCGTCACGGACATGTGGAGCATATGAAGGTGGGTGAGAACCGAAAGACCCTGGAATTTCAGACTGAAGTGCGGCAGTTGCTGCAGCTGATGATCCATTCGCTGTATAGCAACAAGGAAATATTCCTGCGCGAACTCATTTCCAATGCGTCGGATGCGGCGGACAGGCTGCGCTTCGAAGCACTCGCGACGCCCGAATTACTGGAAGAGAATCCGGATCTCGAAATTCGCATCGAATACGATGACACCGCAAAGACCATCATTGTGATCGACAACGGCATCGGCATGTCCCGGGACGAACTCGTCAGCAACCTGGGCACAATTGCCAGGTCAGGAACGGCCGAGTTTCTGCAGCAAATGACCGGCGACGAGCAAAAGGATGCTCAGTTGATCGGCCAGTTCGGCGTTGGCTTCTATTCCGCATTCATCGTCGCCGACAAAGTCGAAGTAGAGTCCCGCAGAGCAGGGCTACCGAGCGAGGAGGGCGTCCATTGGGAGTCCGATGGTCAGGGCGAATTTTCTATCGAGGGCGCGGACCTGGCGGATAGGGGAACTCGCGTGACCCTGCACCTTAAAGAAGCGGAGTCCGAATTTTCCGATGCCTTGCGTCTCGAGACCCTTATTCGCAAGTACTCGGATCACATCGCTTTTCCGGTGTTGTTGTCTAAAGCGGGCGAGACCGATGAGGAACCGAAGACCGTAAATTCTGCGACGGCACTCTGGAACAGGTCGAGATCAGAGGTCAGCGACGAGGAATACAAGGAGTTCTACAAACATCTGTCGCACGATTTTTCGGACCCGATGTGCTGGAGTCACAATCGCGTCGAGGGCAAGAAGGAGTACACGAGCCTTCTGTACATACCGGAGAATGCACCATTTGATCTCTGGAACCGGGACGCACCACGTGGCCTGAAGTTATACGTGCAGCGCGTATTCATTCTGGACGATGCGGAGCAATTTCTTCCTTTATATCTGAGATTCGTCAAGGGGATTGTCGACTCGGCCGACTTGCCGCTCAACGTATCGCGAGAAATGCTGCAGCAGGACTCCGAGCTCGGCGGCATGCGCAATGCCATGACACGACGCGTGCTCGATATGCTGAGCAAGCTGGGTGCAGACCGGCCGGAGGACTATCAGAAGTTTTGGAATCAGTTTGGTCAGGTTGTCAAAGAGGGTTTCGTCGAGGACCAGCAAAATCGTGACAAGCTTGCGAAGCTCCTGCGATTCGCCAGCACCCATGATGCGAGCGACAATCAGGAACAGTCACTTGCCGATTACATCGGGCGAGCGGGAGCGGAGCAGGACAAAATCTACTACATTCTCGCAGAGAACTTCGCGACGGGTTCCGCCAGCCCACATCTCGAACAACTTCGTGAAAAAGGGATCGAGGTAATCCTGTTCTATGACCGCATCGATCCCTGGGTCGTCGATCAGCTACCCGAATTCGAAGGAAAGACTTTTCAGGATGTCAGTCGCGGCCAACTCGCGCTGCCTGATGCCGACGGTGAAATTACACAACAGTCGATGAACGACGAACACAAGCCGCTGCTGAAGCGCATCAAAAAGGTGTTGAAAGACCGTGTCGAGACCGTCAACGTCAGTCAGCGTCTTGTCGATTCGCCGGCATGCGTCGTGGCAGGCGAACAAGACCTGGGACCTCAGCTACGTCGAATGCTGGAGGCGAGCGGCCAGGAGCTTCCCGAGTCCAAACCGATACTGGAAATCAATATGGGGCACCCGCTGGTGCAGCGTCTATCCGCGGAGGCCGACCCCAACAAATTCGATGAACTGTCGGAAATCGTTCTCGATCACGCGCTGCTGGCCGAAGGTAGCCAGCTCGACAATCCGGCGGACTACGTTCGCCGCATGAATCAATTCCTGCTGGGTCTCGAAGAGAAACAATAAACACTCACGTTGGCGGCGGAATCGACCAGCCATCCGGCAGCGGCCCCTGGTCAGAGACGATCTCGCGGTGCCCGCTCCAGGTCGCAATTACGGCTTCCGGCGTGCCGATTCCGGCGCCGCGAGGATCGCCACCGGGGCCGAACCAATGATTCTGTGGTGCACCCGTGGTACGGCCTCGCATGCCGGCGTATGTCGTGCCATTTACCGACGCGCCGAGGACTTCCCTGAGGAACGGCGCATCGTTACTGACCACGCCCGCTGTCAGGTGATGGGACATTCGTTCCAAGACATCCAAAATTGCCGGCAACTCCGAGTCCTTATAGCTCACAACCACCTGGAACGGCCCAAAAAGTTCCGTCGTAATCAGGTCAAAGTGCTCTCCCGCCAATGCGCTCAATGGCACACTGACCGCGGTGGCCTGCAGCGCGCCGTAACAGGGCGGGATGGCGTGTCCCTCCAATGCCTTGCCACCGAACAGCAATTCCGAACCGGGGATCGCCAGCAAGGCCTCGATGTGTGCCAGCATTTGATCGTTCGTCCAGGTCAGCACCGGCCCCAGTGCGAGATCGTCGAGTTTTCGTCGTGCTGCCAGTTCGCCGAGCTTTGGCAACAGCGCCGCCTCCCAGTTCTCATGTACGAACAGAATGCTCTGCGCTGAACATTTCTGGCCAGAGGCCGCATAAGAGTCCTGATCCGATTGCCAGGCGACATAGTCGAGCCATTCCGGGCGATAGTCAGGGCCGATGATTTTCCAGTCGAAGCCGGCATCCTCGAGACGAACCGCACCATTCATCACCCCGGACACGTGTTCGGCGACGGTACTCGAGCCTGTAAACTGAACCATGCGGATATCGTCTTTCGCGTTATCGAGCAGCTTGCCCATTTCCGACCCGGAGCAGTGGATCAGATCCGCGTCGGTCGGCGGCAGACCGGCATGGATAAGAAGTCTGAGGAACTGCTCGAAAACGACACTCACTTTGGAGTCGACCTTGACCAGAGGTCGGTTGCCCATGAACAACGCGCCCATTACCTGCAAGGCGGGAATCTCCAGCGGGAAGTTGAACGGCGCAATGATGACCACGGGCCCGAACGGCCA
>CAYLSX010000003.1:0-11512 GCA_964386685.1 uncultured Woeseiaceae bacterium
TGTGTTAGGCATGCCGCCAGCGTTCAATCTGAGCCAGGATCAAACTCTTCAGTTTTAAGCTTTGAGCTTTTAACTTCAGAACGCGATCCCCAAATTACTAAGAAATGAACTTGGTTCTCACGTTTAATGTCGGCCCGAAGGCAAACTCAAACGCGAGCACCCACACAAATTATCTGATTACATTGTTAAAGAACGACCCCGACGATTCCGCCGGGCAGACCCACAATTATACAGGCGAATCCGAGCCATTGAACAGCCCTCGCCTGCCTGTATGCCTTGATTTTCGGGGTCTGGCCGAGGGACACCGTTCCCTCAGCGAGCGGGGCATTATAGCGGGGAAGTCCGCCCGGTCAACACCTTATTTTCAGAGTTGTGAGCCAGACCCGGCGCGTAGCGGCAATCGGGCAGAAACTATCGGAAATACAGTGGCTTCGGACTGGCCCGGCGCCGCGATCCCTGCTTACCGCAGCTTCTTGTCCGACTGCCAGTTCTTGTAATGCGAAGATTTGACGAATTCGGCATACATCGAGTGGTCTTCGAATCGTTCACGCTCGATCGATTTCTCGAACTGATCTTCCAGCGATCTGGCCGTCATGGCGGCAAATGAATGATGATTCAGCAGGACATGCGCATCGATGGCCGCCCAATATGCGGCTTCGAGCGTGGGCTCGGTTGAGATTGCCTCGTCCGCGAGTATCGACGCCTCGTCGGTGTTTCTGACAGCCAATGCCGTTCGCGCCATGAATGCCAGCAATGCGCCGTCACGAAAGCCGAGCGCATCCTGCAGCAGGCGCGCTGTTTCCATTGCTTTTTCGGCGTCCCGCCTCTCAAAGAAGTAAGGGATGAGCGTCATTGCGAGCGTCGGATCGTCGCTGAAGTTTTTCGCCAGCTCACGGTACGCTTCGTTGTAGAGATTGCGATCGCCTGTCATGCGACTGACCAGACAAGTCATTACATGCATGAATCGAGTCTGTCGCAGTTTTCGCGGCAGCGTCGCCGATGCGCTATAGAAATTCTTGTAGTCCCTTTTGTTGTAAGCCGTTAATACCTCGGCAAGCTTTGCGAAGTCCTCGTCGCTGCCCTCGTACTCCGGAACCAGTGACCGCGCGGACGCCGCCGTGGGTTCAAACGTCACAATACCCAGCCGCAGGGCCGTCGAGTACTTGAAGCCGTCGTCATAGTCCAGCCAATCGACGATTCTTACATTGCCAGCGTCATCTTTCCTGAGTTCGTACGCGTGATAGCCAAAACGAAGATCGCCGCTGTCATAGCGAACCACCGCGACTGCCTCGTCATATTCCTGATCAACATTTACCAAAATCGCGTAGTAGCCATCGGCAATCATCCTTACCATATCGTCGCCGACTTGCTTTCTGCTGCTCGTGATTTCTCGAGAAATGCCAGCCTTGGCTACTTCGCCAATTTCGACGCCGTGAAAGACCCTGAGCAACAATGCATCGACATCCAGAGCATCCGAAAACGCCTGACCCGAACCTGCATTTAACTGGTCGACGATCTCTTGCATCGTGTCTTCAAATGCCCAGTCGATTGCGGCGTTTGATGCGGCAGCGAACAACATGGCAGTCGTTGCGAGGACAGCGTGTAAGTGTCGGGGCATTGTGTTCATCGTCTGCCGACTCCTTCTTTTCAGGTCAGGCTGATGCGCGAGAATCGGCGTTTCCCTACCTGATAGACGCTCGTACTTCCAGCCGATATCTGCAGTGATCTGTCTTCAATCCGTTCGCCGTCGATCTTGACGGCACCTTGCTTGATCATTCGAAACGCTTCCGAGGTACTGCTGACGAGGCCGGCTTCTTTTAATATGTGTGCAATGCCGAGACTGCCACCTTCGCTTGGGACAGACACTTCGTCGATCGAGTCGGGCATCGCACCCTTCTGAAATCGCGAGACAAACTCAGCTTTCGCCGCTTCAGCAGCGTTGTTGTCGTGAAAACGCTCGACCAGTTCCGTCGCCAGCTCGAATTTTGCATCGCGCGGGTTTCCACCGGCCGCAACCTCGGACTTTACTGACTCGATGTCATTGAGTTTGCGAAAACTCAAGACTTCAAAGTAGCGCCACATCAGCTCGTCCGAGATTGACATGATCTTGCCGAACATCTCATTGGCATCGTCGGTGATACCGATATAGTTATCGAGAGATTTCGACATCTTCTGCACGCCGTCGAGGCCCTCAAGCAGGGGCGTCGTCATTACGATCTGCGGTTCCTGACCGTAGTCCTGCTGTAACTGACGACCAACCAGCAGATTAAACTTTTGATCCGTGCCGCCCAGCTCGACATCCGCTTTGAGTGCAACCGAGTCGTAACCTTGCACGATCGGGTAGAGAAACTCATGAATTGAGATCGACTGGCCCGACTTGTAGCGCTTGTTGAAGTCGTCGCGTTCAAGCATTCGTGCGACGGTATGATGCGATGCCAACTTGACCAGATCGGCAGCGCTCATCGGCGACATCCATCGCGAGTTGAATTCGATGCGCGTCTTATCGGCATCGAGAATTTTGAAAATCTGCGTCTCATATGTCGCGGCGTTCGCTTCAATCTCATCTCTGGACAGAGGTGGACGTGTCGCATTCTTGCCGCTCGGGTCGCCGATCATTGCCGTGAAATCGCCTATCAGGAAGACAACTTCGTGGCCGAATTCCTGAAACTGCCTCATTTTGTTGATGAGAACCGTGTGGCCGATGTGCAAGTCAGGCGCGGTTGGATCGAAGCCTGCCTTAATAATAAGTGGCCTCTTTTTTTTGAGTTTGTCCGCAAGGCCGTCTTCGGGAAGTATCTCGTCCGTCCCGCGGGCAAGCTCAGCTAGCTGTTCCTTAACGCTGGTCATTAATCTCGATTACTGCAGTCCATTCGTTAGCAGCGGAACTTTAGCATCCTCCGCGGTGATTGAAACCGCCACAAATCCGTCGCGGAATGCGGCTTTGTACTCTGTTTACGCAGTAGCTCATGAATATGATTTAAGATCATGAGTTATAACAGCTTTCTTTGACGTCCCGCTAGCGTCACGGTAGAGTAGCGGCTTCACGCGTTTTGGGGAGACGCTTAACTTGAATCGTCCGGTCAGTCCACTGCTGCACGACTACAAACTGTCTGCCAGGCCACAAGCAAAGAAATCCGTCGCGATCCATTGGTTTGCTCTTGGCCTCGGGTTGCCTTTCATCGGTCTGGCATTCCTTCTTATCCTGAAGAATGCGGCCGGCACTAAGTCAGTTCTCGATATCGTAGCTGAGCCGCCGACCGGGTCGGATATGCCGGCACTTGTCGGAAGCCTGGGCGACGAACTTGAACTGATCGATCTAAGCCACATAGCGAAACTTCCGGAGCTCGATCCTGAGCCCAAGTACGATTCCATTAATGTGAAAGTCCGTTCCGGCGACACGATGGAGCGAATATTCCGAAAATACAATCTGGACCTCGGTCATCTTGCCAGCATTGTCAGTCTTAAAGATGCCGGAAAGCACATCCGCATGCTGCGCCCGGGCGACGAATTTGAAATTCAGCATTACAACGGTGACGTGATAAGCATCTATCGTGAGCTGGACTTGACAAGTGCGCTGATGATTTCAAAAAAGGACTCCGGCTTTAAATCGGAGATCATAGAGAGACCAATCGAGCTTCGCCGCCGGCTTGCCTATGGACGCATTGAGACGTCACTTTTTGAAAGCGCGATCGACGCTGGTATGCCTGACAAATTGACGATGAACCTTGCCGGAATCTTCGCCTGGGACATCGATTTCGTTCTCGACATTCGCATAGGCGACGACTATTTCATATTGTACGAGGAGATATACCAGGAAGGTAAGTACATCACGGACGGCGAGATTGTAGCGGCCGAGTTCAATAACAATGGGCGATCGTTTCGCGCTGTGCGCTACAAGGATAAGAGCGGCAAGTCCGATTACTTCACGCCAGATGGCCGTAGCGTCAGAAAAGCATTTATCAGGGCGCCGGTCGACTTCGCTCGTGTCAGCTCAAGCTTCAATCCACGTCGTAAGCATCCGATCCTGAATACGATTCGTGCACATCGCGGTGTTGATTATGCCGCGCCTCGGGGAACCCCGATCAAGGCTGCCGGCGACGGCAAGGTTATTTTTCGCGGACGAAAGGGCGGCTACGGTAACGCTGTCATTGTGCAACACGGCGGCAATATCACTACGCTCTACGGCCACATGTCGAATTTCGCGAAGTCCGCGAGACTCGGCAAGCGCGTAAGCCAGGGGCAGACGCTCGGCTACGTCGGCAGCACCGGTCTGGCGACAGCCGCTCACTTGCATTACGAATACCGCCTTAATGGCGTGCACCGCAATCCGCGTACCGTGAAGCTGCCTCAGGCAGCGCCGATCAAGGAAGAATATCGCCAGGACTTTCTGACGGTCGCGGCTCCGATACTGGAAGAACTTGACCAGTACAAAAGAACACAGATTGCTGCTGTTTCGTTCGACTAAATGGACGGTCTGTACATCGGCCTGATGTCTGGTACCAGCATGGATGGTATCGACGCAACGCTGGTGGAGTTTGGTAATCGGCAATGCCAGGTTATCGCAACCCGTAACCATGAATATCCGGAAGAGTTACGTAATGCGTTAATCACCGCAACGCGCAACCCCGAACATTGCTCCGTCGATACGATCGGCAGTCTGGATAACTGGGTCGGTGAGAGCTTTCGCGACGCGGCCCTACAACTCATTTCCGATTCAAAAACAGATGCCACAAGCATAGTTGCGATCGGTAGCCACGGACAGACGCTGCGTCATCAACCGAGGCTCGACCGGCCGTACACCATGCAGATCGGTGATCCGAACATCATTGCCGCGGGAACCGGTATCACGGTCGTCGCGGACTTCCGGCGACGGGACCTGGCTTTAGGTGGTGAAGGCGCACCGCTCCTTCCGCCGTTCCACCATTGGTTGTTCTCCAGCGAGAGTACGAATCGCGTGGTACTGAACATCGGCGGCATCGCAAATATCACGACACTTTCTGCAGGCAGCGATGAAGTAACGGGCTTTGATACCGGACCGGGTAACACGCTACTTGATGCATGGGTACAAACCAGCAAAGGGGAGCGATATGACAAGGACGGAAGCTGGGCAGCAAGCGGGAAAATCTCGTCGGAATTGCTGGAATTGCTGCTGGGAGATCCGTACTTCGATCTGCCACCACCAAAGAGCACCGGCTTTGAGTACTTCAATCTGATGTGGCTGCGCCGCGCCCTGTCCCAGGTGGACGATGTTGCCGATGCGGACGTTCAGGCCACGCTGTGCGCCCTGACCGCGCGAAGCATTGCCGATGCAATAGACAAACATGCGACCGACACGAGTGAGGTGCTCGTTTGCGGCGGCGGCATCGACAACGCTGAATTGATCCGATGGCTAGCGTCAGCTCTGGCGACCGCCAATATCCACTCCACCGGCGACTTTGGCCTGGAACCGGACTGGGTGGAGGCTGCCGCATTTGCATGGCTCGCAAAGCGTTGCCTGGACAAGGAGCCGGGCAACCTGCCGGCCGTAACCGGGGCGAAAGACAAGGCGATTCTGGGCGGTATTTACTGGGCGTAAAGCTGCCCCAAGTACGGATTTCGGTGCCAAGTCATTGATATACTGGACAGCCGACCAGATTCGGAAACCCAAGTGGACGCTCCTGTACTACCGCCGGCAGAACTGTATATCAATCGCGAGCTCAGCCTGCTCGAGTTTAACCAGCGCGTATTGGAGCAAGCCCGCGATACCGGTATCCCGCTTCTAGAGCGCCTGCGGTTCCTGTGTATTTCATCCACCAATCTCGACGAATTCTTCGAAGTTCGCGTTGCTGCACTGAAACAGCGGCTGGAGATCGGTGCGCCGGCACCCGGTCCGGACAAAATGACGCCGCAGCGTCTGCTGGACGAAATCCGACATCGCGCCGTCAATCTGATCCGTCAACAATATGAAGTATTGAACACGGAAATTCTTCCTGCACTGGCGGATGAGCAGGTTCGATTTCCACATCGATCCAAGTGGAACGAAACACAAAAGCATTGGCTGAGCAGTTATTTTCGAAACGAAGTCGTTCCGGTTCTGACACCGCTTACGCTGGATCCGTCCAGGCCGTTCCCGAAAATTCTCAACAAGAGTCTGAACTTCATCGTTCGACTTGAAGGCAAGGACGTTTTCGGCCGTCGCAGGCATCGGGCGATCGTGCAGGCGCCGCGATCATTACCGAGAATTATCCGTCTGCCAGAGCGAATCAGTGAGACCGGCTGCGATGCGTATGTATTCCTGTCATCAATTATTCACGCACATGTAGAAGATCTGTTTTCCGGCATGACCGTGGAGGGTTGTTACCAGTTTCGAGTAACGCGAAACAGCAATCTTTATGTCGATGATGAAGAGGTCGATGATCTCGTTCGCGCCCTCGAAGGCCAGCTCGCAGCCAGCCGTTACGGAGCAGCAGTGCGCCTCGAGATCACCAAGGATTGCCCTGAAGACCTGTGTGACTTTCTGCTCGATCATTTCTCCCTGGAGCACGCAGATCTGTTCTCGGTCGACGGTCCTGTAAATCTGAATCGGCTCGCCACTGTTTGTGATAACGGCCGGCGTAAGGATCTCTGCTATGAGGCGTTTTCCTCTGCTATGCCAGCGGAGCTCCTAACCGACCAGAATATTTTCGACATACTCAAGAAGAAAAACGTATTACTACACCACCCTTATCATTCGTTTCGGCCCGTTATCGACTTCGTCGGGACGGCGGCATCGGATCCCGGCGTGCTGGCAATCAAGCAGACTCTGTACCGGACGGGCGCCGACTCACCGATTGTGGATCACCTCGTGCAGGCGGCCAAGTCTGGCAAGGAAATATCGGTTGTCATCGAATTGATGGCTCGATTCGATGAAGCAGCGAACATCGCACTAGCCAATCGATTGCAGGAAGCAGGTGCACACGTAGTGTATGGCCTGGTTGGTTACAAGACGCACGCGAAAATGACGCTGGTGGTGCGCCGTGAGCAGGGTAAGCTGAAACGTTATGTGCATCTAGGCACCGGCAACTACCATCCTGGCACGACACGCCTGTATACCGATTACGGCTACATGAGCAGCAACCGCAATCTTGGTGAAGATGTGCACAAGGTGTTTATGCAACTGACGAGCCTTACTGAGGCGAAGGATCTCGTCAAACTGTTCACGGCACCGTTCAATCTGTTCGAAGCGCTTACGCTGCGCATCGATCGCGAAATCGAATTTGCCAGGGCCGGCAAGAAAGCTCACATCATCGCCAAGATCAATTCCCTGACGGAACCGAAGATTATCGACGCGCTCTACAAAGCGTCTTCCGAGGGCGTCAGAATTGATCTGATCGTGCGGGGCATTTGCTCGTTGCGCCCCGGCGTGCCGGGACTGTCAGAAAATATTACAGTGCGTTCGATCATCGGCCGCTTTCTCGAGCACTCACGCGTTTATTACTTCAGGAATGACGGCGACGAAGAGTATTACTGCTCGAGTGCCGACTGGATGGATCGAAATTTCTTCCGGCGAACGGAGACTTGCTTTCCAATTCGGCAGAAACCACTCAAGAAGAAGTTGATGCAGGACCTGAAGCTTTTTCTCGCAGACAACTGTCAGGCATGGGAGCTGCACGGCGATGGCCACTACGAGCGTCTGAATCCCGGCAACGAAAAGGCGATTTCCGCGCAGCAGACCTTGCTCAAGAAAATAGCATCGTCGGCCTGATCCAGGCCAATTCGATCACGCCAATCTGCTAACTCTGACTGATAACGTGCTTAGACGGTAAATGAGGAACCGCAGCCGCAGGTTGTAGATGCGTTCGGGTTGCGAATGACGAACTGGGCACCCTGCAGGTCTTCCTTGTAATCGATCTCGGCGCCCATGAGGTATTGCACGCTCATCGGATCGACGACGAGAGTAACGCCTTGATTCTCTACACTGGAATCACCTTCTTCGATTTTTTCATCAAAGGTAAAGCCGTACTGAAATCCGGAGCAACCACCACCTGAGACGAACACACGCAGCATCAGTTCAGGATTGTCTTCTTCCTCGATCAATTCGCTGACTTTCCTGGCGGCCGCATCAGTAAACACCAGTGGCGGTGGGGCAGCGGCCGTGCCGATTACCGGATGTTCCGTTTCCATGCTCTTATATTCCTGTCATTTGCTGGTCGGTGCTAGGTGCCTGTTGCCGTAGCAGCATTTGTCGGCACCTCCATTTCTTCATTGGTTCTCGTCCGTAACGGTACCTGCCCGTTCGGTTGATGAACCAGCTTACCGTTTATTTCCGCACCAATCGCCATTTCGATCAAATTGTAATATACATTACCTATGACCCTGGCCGTCGGCCCCAGTTCAACACGCTGATGCGCGAAAACATCACCACGAACAATGCCGTTGAGAACAACGTATGGTACCGTAACGCCACCTTCGACGATGGCATCTTCACTGATGCTCAAAGCCGAATCACTGTCCGAATCGGCACTAACGTTGCCCTTGATTGTGCCATCGACGTGGCAGCCACCCTTGAAGAACAAATCTCCGTTCACTCTTGAATTTGGGCCGACGAGGGTGTCAATGACACTGTGCCGGCGCTTTTTTCGCCCGAACATTTTGTACTCCCTAAACTAGCTCTGGCCGGTCTGCCAGAGGAAACTTTGCTTAACACTCGCGATTGATTTTGTTCGCGATTGAACTTCAATATTTATTCGCTCTGGACGGAATCCCTCCGGTAGTATCAACTGCCGATCGAAATTCTGAAAGTAACGAAACGAAAACGGCCAACTGCTGGTCTCATCGGCCGGAATTAGCTTTTCGAGTTTGTAGGTGGTCGCAACACCGTCCTGCGCGCCTTCCAGGCTGAAGTTTACTTCACCCTTTACACTACGATCGTGCTGCATGACCTGCACCAGAACGAGACGCACGTAGTATTGCCTGGGATCATTTCCCTTGCTCAGACTAAGGTCCTGAACCCGAAGGCCGCGCTGACCATCGGCCGGAGAAATGATGCCGCGATAAAACGCAATGGCATTCCGCTGTTCCTGAATTTTTTCCTGCAGATCGGCAAGGCTGGCCTCCACGTCGTTGTAAGCTTCCCGGTCAATATTGCGATGCGTCTCAAGGAGTGCGATTTCCTGATTGAGTGCTGCGATCTGTTTTCGCATATCCTTGATCTGGTCGTCGTAATCCTGTCGTTGCTGTGCCGCATCGACGACGTTGTAGTCAGCCTGAATCCGGCCGAACTCGAACGTCAGATAGGCGCCGACTACAATCGCAACAGCAAGGGCAACCCGGAGGGCCCAAATGGGTCCGCTATTGTAAATGCTTGAAGTCGACCTTCTGCCTGCCACATCCGTCCCCGGCGATATCAGAATGGCTTATGTTACGCGCAGCCTCGCCTAAACAGAAGTGTGCTAGATCACGGATTCCGTTACAAATCAGCAACTATTTACAGCCAGTTCAGGCGAAATGTAGCCCAGACCCTGATTTGCCGGTACTGTAGGCCGATGCAACTGGCACCTCATTTGCTGTGGTTTAAGGCCCTGCATATCGCCTTCATGGTGACCTGGTTCGCGGGGCTGTTTTACCTGCCAAGACTGTTCATATACCACGCCGAAGCCCCGGACCCCATGAGTCGCGAGCGATTCACGGTTATGGAGAAGCGGCTGTTTGCGATCATGACGATTGGCGCCGTGATAACGGCCATATTCGGAATCTTGCTGCTCATCGTCAATCCTGCGCTCCTGGCGAGGAGCTGGTTTCAGTTAAAACTGATTTTCTTGGCTGCCATGGTGATATATCAGTGGCGCTGCTGGCGGTGGATCGTTTACCTCGCGTCCCGGACTGAGACGCAGCAAACCAAAGCACTGCGCTGGTTCAATGAAATGCCGGTGTTGTTCTTACTTGCCATTGTCTTGCTGGCGGTTTTGAAGCCTTTCTAGTGGTTTTAGTTTTCCATGTTCTGCGCACGAGCAAGATCCTTCTCGAACACGGCCCGCCAGCGCTTCGGCCACCACTTGGGCTGCGGCGGTAATCCTGTCGGATACACACAGGGACCAAGTTCATGTAAGGCTCTCGCATAAACACGCCGTTTGAAATAAATGACTTCGTTCACGGGCCGCCAGAAATCTACCCAGCGCCAGCGATCGAACTCGGGTTTGTCGCCGCTATCGAAACGCACTCTGTTGTCCGGACCGATCAGTCTCAGGATGAACCAGCGTTGCTTCTGACCGATGCACAACGGCGAACTGCCCTTCCTGACGAATTTTTCCGGCAGACGGTATTTCAACCAGTCGCGTGTTGTGCCGAGAATCTCGACGTCATCTGCCAGCAGGCCGACTTCCTCGTGAAGCTCACGGAACATTGCTTCCTCCGGGCTCTCGCCAACTTTCATGCCACCCTGAGGAAACTGCCAGCCGCTACTACCGACGCGCCCGGCAAGCAATAGCTCGGCATCGTCATTCGAAAGAATGATGCCAACGTTTGCCCGAAAGCCGTCTGAATCGATGTCGTCGCTGCTCATATGATCTAATAAATATTCCATTAATCCGCCAGCCTGTCCAGGAGGCACAGATTTGATCACCCGACGTCAGACGCTGCTGCTCTGCGGACTGATTGTGCTCGCGACAGTCACTGTATTCGGCGCCATGGCATTGGGCAGTGCGGCGATCAGCGTCGGCGATACCATTCGTGCAGTGGGCGGCGATGCGCCCGACCATATCCGCGCTCTTGTCATGGATTTGCGTTTGCCGAGAGCACTGACAGCTTTCGGCATCGGCGGCCTGCTGGCCGTTGCGGGGGTTCTGATGCAGGTCCTTCTCCGCAATCCGCTGGCGGAGCCCTATATCCTCGGCAGCTCCGGTGGCGCGGCCGTGGCTGCTTTGCTCGGCATGCTGCTTGGCTGGGGAAGCGCTATCGTCGATCTTGCTGCGTTTGGCGGCGCGATGGCAGCGACACTGCTCGTGTTTTCGATCGCACAGGGCACAGGGAGCTGGACACCGACACGGCTGCTGCTGACCGGCGTTGTTCTGGCAGCCGGATTTAGCGCAGCGACCACACTGCTCCTGGCATTGAGTCCGGACCAAAATCTGCGCGGTATGTTGTTTTGGCTGATGGGCGACTTGAGTTTTGCCTACTCGCCGGCCCGCAGCTTATGGCTGCTCGCCGCCATTACCATCGCCGGGACTTTGGTCGCGAGACATTTGAACGTGCTGGCGCGAGGTGAATTGCAGGCGGCAATTGTCGGCTTGCCAGTCGCTTCATTTCGTATGATTATTTTTGCGGTTACCGCACTCGCCACGGCCGTGTCAGTAACCACAGTCGGCGTGATTGGTTTCATCGGCCTGGTCATTCCTCACCTGATCAGACTTGTTGCAGGCAGCGATCATCGCATCGTATTGCCTGCGTCAGCTCTGGCTGGTGGCAGCTTGCTCGTCGTCGCCGATACCCTGGCCAGAACTGTCATGGCACCACGGCAGTTGCCCGTCGGCGCACTGACTGCGGCGCTTGGCGTACC
>CAYLSX010000003.1:11612-51652 GCA_964386685.1 uncultured Woeseiaceae bacterium
TGATGAGCCGCAGCCGACGGGCCGGTTAAAAAGGGCACGGAAAAGAGCGACTCTCCCCTTTTTAATTTGGACTTACTGAGTTCTGTCGTAGCGCGCTCGTTCCATCAGGCTTACGGCATCTTCGTGATAGTAACCGGCTGCCGCTAGATCGACCGGGCTCACATGAGCAGTCTTACTTTCGTCCGTGTATCGTACAGGCACGTCCAGATCCTGGTAGGAAAGTGCCTCTTTTCCGTCCCTCGACGACAACCATTCGAGTAATTGCCGCGCGCCGGCGGGATTGTTCGCATGTCGAGTCACGGCTGCGCCAACGACAGTGATGTAGCCACCGCCGGCGGACGCCCGAGGAAAAAACCAGTCGACTGCGGTATCCGGCTGGTCGATCGTGAACTGATTAAAACTTCTCGAATCGACGATCCCGACGCTACATCGCCCGTCTTCGATCGCCTGCAGGAGATCTGCGTCATCAGCCAGGACAGGAATCGCGAGATTCGCAATCCAGCTTCGTACGGTAAGCTCGCTTGGTCGAACGCCATGTTCCGCGATCATCATCGCAATGTGTGATTGATTGCCGATGTCGCCGGCTGAGCTGAGACATAGCTTGCCGCGCCACTTTTCATCGCCGAGCGCGATGTAGCTAGTCAATTGCTCTGCTTCAACATCTCGATTGTCGTAGACGATCGTCCTGCCAGCGACCAGCAGCGCAAACCAGAGCTTTTCGGGATCCCTTAGCTTCTCCGGAATATTCTCTTCGAGGATTTCTGAACTACTGGGGCGCAGGATGTCATTCGCGACTGCCGTCCATAAGTGTCCGATGCTGTCCAGGATAACGAGATCCGCGGTCGCGCGATGTTTTTCAGCGGTGATCCTTTCGACCAGCGATCGGCCAAATTCCGTGGTCAGCAGAACGGTGATTCCGGTTTCGTCCGTGTATGCATCCAGCACCGCTCTCATTGTATCGGCGTCATGCGCTGCATAGACGACGACCGGAGGCCCAGGCGGCGTTTCGGGGACATCCGCGGTCTCGTTGCTGCAGCCGGGCGCAGCAAGGCACAGCGAAACCGCAAGAAGACGTAGCGCCGACTCAGGCAACCGCGGCATCGGCGGCGTCAATGGCGACCCGGTCTCGTCCGGCAGCCTTTGCTGCGTACAGAGCGACATCGGCACGGGCGATCAATGCGTCGCCGAGGGTCTTGAAATCATCGTCTTTCGGATCCGGGACGACACAGGCAATGCCGACTGACGCAGTAATCGTTACGGACCCGTCGTAGCGAAGCTCGATCGGGGTCGATGATATGGAACGCCGGATACGTTCGGCGAGTAACAGGCCGGAGCCGGCGTCGGTATTCGGCAATAACACGACAAACTCCTCACCGCCGTATCTCGCAGCGATGTCGCTTGCTCTGACCTGCGATTCGATTCTTTGCGCGAGTTCGCACAGGACTTCGTCGCCGGCAGCATGACCATGGGAATCGTTTACCTGTTTAAAGCGGTCGATGTCGATCATCAAGCAGACGAGATTGCTGCCGTCGCGCCTCGCACGTGCGAGCTCCTCCGTCATTCGAACCTGCAGGTATCGCCGGTTGTGCCAACCGGTAAGCACATCGGTGAAGCCGCTGCGAAGAAGGCGCGCCCGGTTGACGACGTTTTCCAGGGCGAAAGAGGCGATTAGCCCGATATGTGCGAGAAAATCTGTCGCGTGCTCGCGTGTGAACCGGGACTTGTCCTCGCTGCCGAAATTCAGGCTACCCACCAGCTTGTCCTTGTGCACAAGCGGGATCATGGCGATGCTTGCAATGTTGCTCTTTCCTGAAAATATGAGCTGGTGATCCGAAGTCGAGAACAGCCCCAGCCAGGGACCGGCCAGATTGGCATACTGCGGCGCGAAACCCACCAGCGCATCAACAAACAAAAGTCCCGGCAGGTCTTCCGGTTGGCTACCGCCGGCGACAAGCAGGTGTCGAATATCGTGGTCGGGGTCGCAGATCACGACCGTAACCTGCGCGAGGCGATAGCTTGTCGCCAGCGTGTTGATCATGGTCCGCATCAGAGAACGAATGTCGTCGGCCTGCAGAAGCGCCAACTCCCTTTCCTGCGACTTGTGCAGAATCCCGTCGTTCCTGGCTGCTTCCTCGTGCAGCTCGGCAAGCTGCACACGAAGCTCCTCCAGTTCGGCAGGCTGGTCTTTCATCACTCCCATAAAGACTGATTCGCTGCTTGTATCCCCAAGATAGGCGTTTTACCAAAAAGCGGCAGCCAAGTCGCTACCACGACCCACAAATAGGACTCCTAACTTCGCGTAGCCAGGTATTCGCGCCCTTTCTGCATTAGATCGACGAATCCCGATTCGTCGCCGCTTGCCACCAGTTGCTTGATTCTCTCGGAGGACTCGCACAATGCCTCCAGCGGTGCGAGACCAAACTTGTTCAGTTTCTGAATCTCGAAATACAGGTAGGGATTGTCTTGCGCAACCAGTGCTGCGACCAGTAACTGAGCATCGAACGTGGTAGATGACAGTTTCGCCAGCTTCGGCGCCGCCTCACCGCTGTTTGCGAGTGCCGTAAAAAATGCGATGTTCAAGGCGTGCGAGAGCCCGAGAACGTAGGCGATCAGCCGATCGTGGTCGTCGAGGTCCATGTCGAGCTCGTCCACCATCGTTGCGGAAAACAACTCCTTGGCGGCCGCAGTCGCTTCCGCCGATCCGGCATCCACGAAAATAAGGTGTCGCGCGGACAAGAGCTCTGTCTCGGGGCCGAACATCGGGTGCAGTGAGGCGACCCGACAGCCGGCATCCTTTAGTCGTTGTAACCCGTCGCGCAGCGGTGTTTTCAATGAGCCGATATCAAATATAAGTCCGGCTGGCTTCCGATCCGCCAGCTCGCTCAAAATCCGCCCCGATACAGCCAGCGGCGTTGCGACGACGATAACGTCGTAGTCGACGCCGGCGTCTTGCCAGTCCGAGAATTGATTGGCCGCGTTATCGACACCGATGTCCGCGACCGTCGTGGCAAATCCCTGCGAGGTAAAGAAATCAACGAACCAACCGCCCATCTTGCCGGCGCCGCCAATCACCAATACGCGTCGTCCGTTTCCTTTGCCCTCTGCGACGACCCTGTCACGCTCCTGGCTCGTCAGCGACGAACGGATGAGCGCCCGCATCACTTCCTCGGCGACATTCGGATCTATCGAAAGCGCTTCGGCTTCTTGTCGTGCCATTTCGAGCACGTCCTTTTCGCGCTCGAAATCTCGCGTTGCGCGGCCGGTGGATTGCTTGGCGCGCCCGATCTCGCCGGCCAGTTGCTGTCGTTCTGCGATGAGCTCGATCAAGCGGCTGTCGACAGATGAAAGATTAGTGCGTAATTCGTCGAGGTTCATTGCCCGTCTGCATTTCGTAAAGGGAATTGATGATCGACCCTTTTACAGCAGACGGGCAAATAACAGAAGACCGCCAGTCTATTATGAATGCCGACGATGGTGTTTGCGACGCCGATCGTATTCGCGACGATCATAATAGCGGTACGAGCGGCGATACTTTCGTTCGTAACGATAAATATCGTACAGCCGATCCCAACTCATATAAAAATCGTAGCGATAGCGACTACGCGCATACCAACGCTGAAAATCATAATGTCGGCGCAACCAATACGGATACCTGTGTCCATACCTGACGACAGCGTGCCTGTCATAAGCCCTGTTGTGACTTCCATGTGCTGAAGCCTCAGGCACAGTCGCCAATCCCATGGCACTCGCGATAAGCAGTATCCAGACCAAGCGTTTCATGACCAACTCCTTTTTTTGACAGTGCAGGCACAGATTAGGCCACCGGACATGAACCGATTCTGAATATAACTTATTGTTTTTATTAAATAAATGAACGTCACCTGAACACACCAGCGATTCGTGCGAACATCCGCGCATAAATCCAACAATTCATCCATGAGGACAATAATGAAGACACGTGCCGCCGTTGCCTGGGAAGCGGGCAAGCCGCTGGAAATCGAAACCATAGAAATTGATGGGCCGAAGGACGGCGAAGTCCTGCTGCGTAATGTCGCAACGGGTGTTTGCCATACGGACGCATTCACCTTGTCGGGCGAGGACCCGGAAGGAATATTTCCGGCGGTGCTTGGTCACGAAGGTGGCGCAGTTGTCGAAGAGGTCGGTGCCGGTGTCACCAGTCTAAAAGCCGGGGATCATGTCATACCGCTCTACACTCCCGAATGCGGCGAGTGTAATTTCTGCACCTCGGGCAAGACCAACCTGTGTCAGGCAATCCGGGTAACTCAGGGTCAGGGCCTGATGCCGGACGGCACATCGCGCTTTTCTCTCGGCGACAGGCAGATTTTTCATTACATGGGTACCTCGACATTCAGCGAATACACCGTCCTTCCGGAGATCGCAGTCGCAAAGATCAGCGAGTCGGCACCGCTGGAGAAAGTGTGCTTGCTTGGTTGCGGTATCACGACCGGTATCGGCGCCGTGCTGAATACGGCCAAAGTCGAGGCCGGGGCAACGGTCGCCGTCTTCGGACTCGGCGGTGTGGGCTTGAGTGCGATACAGGGCGCCACGATGGCGAAAGCCGGACGCATTCTCGCGATCGACATCAACGCCGACAAATTCGAGCTTGCGACACAAATGGGTGCGACCGACACCGTGAATCCCAAAGATCACAGTGCGCCAATTCAGGAAGTCATCGTCGACATGACGGACGGCGGTGTCGATTACTCTTTCGAGTGCGTTGGTAACGTCGACCTGATGCGCGCAGCGCTGGAGTGCTGTCACAAAGGTTGGGGCGAATCCGTGATTGTCGGCGTCGCCGGCGCCGGTAAGGAAATATCAACGCGGCCGTTTCAACTTGTTACCGGCCGCGTATGGCGTGGAACCGCGTTCGGCGGTTGCAGGGGCCGTTCGCAACTACCGGGCATGGTCGATCAATACATGAATGGCGACATCAAAGTCGATGAGTTCATCACGCATACGATGCCGCTTGAAGATATCAACACTGCTTTTGACCTGATGCATGAGGGCAAGAGCATTCGCTCTGTCGTGCACTTCTAGTTGTTATGACCAGAGTCGCTGTCGCAACGACGTCGCAGCTCGCGGCGGATGCAGCGGCTGAAATCGCCGACGCCGGGGGCAACGCGGTCGATTGTGCGATCGCAGCGGCGCTGCTCTCGATCAATACCGAACCCGGTGTGTGTGCACTCGCTGGAAGCGCCTATGTCGCGGTGTGGCCAGCCGATTCCGAACCGATAACCATCGATGGCAATGTCGCAGTGCCTGGAAAAGGGCTGCCGAAGGGCTACGAAATCAACGGCGCCGTTGCCGTTTCGATGGAGTACGGCGGTGGAATCGAGACACTCGTCGGGGTGGGTTCTGTTGCCGTTCCCGGAACACTAGCCGCGTTGGAGCAGGCTTCTACCCAATACGGGAATGTCAGTTGGCGACAGCTGCTTGCTCCCAGCATCCGGGCCACCAAAGGCGGATTTCCGCTGTCGGCTGCCTGTAACTATTACCTGCAGTATTCCGGCGACATCGTATTTGGTCGAAGCGACGATGGACATGCGGCGCTTCACGATGCAGACGGATCTTTACTCGCTGCAAAGAGCATTATCCTCGTACCATATCTCGCCGACAGCCTGAGCGCGATCGCAAGCGAAGGTGCCCGTATTTTCTATGAGGGCGAAATCGCCTCGCAGATAGCCGGCCATGTGCAGGAATCGGGCGGTGCGCTGACGCTCGAGGACTTGCGGACTTATGAGCCGATTACGCGATCCTCGCTTTGTACCGAGCTCGGCGACTGGCGTATCGCCGGCAACCCGCCGCCTGCGGTCGGCGGCGCGGTCCTCGCCGCCATGCTACTTGCGTTCCGCGACCACCCGGCAAGCCATTGGGATGACGAGACGCTGCGACACCTTGTGTCCGTTCAGCACGCGACGCTCTCCTTCCGAAAGACCAATCTGGATCTCGCGGATGATGTCGGCATCGAGGTCGAGAAAATGCTGGAGCAAACCAGCTCCGGTGCTTTGCTCAGTCAATATGCGTCCGCTTCCACCGTGCATACATCTGTCGTCGATGATTCGGGACTGGCTTGTGCCATTACCGCATCATCCGGCTATGGCGCCGGAGAAATGCCGCCCGGTACCGGCTTGTGGCTGAACAACTGCCTCGGCGAACTCGAGTTGAACCGCAAGGGGCTGGACGCCGGACCACCAGGCGTCCGATTGCCGTCCAACATGGCGCCCGGAGTAGCTCGCAGTGACAAGCAGCTTGTGGCAATCGGCTCGCCCGGCGCAGATCGCATAACGACGGCACTGCACCAGTTCCTGATCAATTTCATTCAAATCGGCCTGCCGCTCAAAGAAGCGGTAGCTCACCCGCGCGCGCATCTCGAGATCTCGGACGAGGGTCTCAACCTCGCCGTGGAGCCGGGCCTGGAATTGCCGGAACTCGGTATTCCAGTCACACGTTATCCTGAGATCGGTATGTATTTTGGCGGTGTTGGCGCGGCCCTATTCGATACACGGTCGGGATTCGAAGTTGCCGCCGATCCGAGGCGAGAAGGCGGCACTTTTGTTTCAGGGTGATACGCGACTTTCGGTCTGATAGTCTGCGCGATCACGCACATTGCGACACAGAAAATACCCGGAGCGGGAATTGAGCAAGCCAAAAACTTCGGATCGGCTCCCCGATGAGTTGCCCGTCGATCCCATGCACTGGGCCGATGCATGGATCAAGGAAGCGGCCGCGGGCGAGGTTCAGCGCAACCCGACGTCCATGACACTCGTCACCGTCGATGCCGCTTCAAATCCATCGGCGCGGGTCGTGCTTTGCAAGGAATTCGTGCCGGATCCCGGCTACCTGGTTTTTTACACCAATTACAACTCGAGGAAAGTCCAGGAGCTGGAACAGTGCGCCAACGTCGCCGCGGTCTTTCATTGGGACGCACTGGGCAGACAGATCCGTATCGAGGGGCAAGCAGTTCGGTCTCCGGAGGCGGAAAGCGACACTTATTTCAAAACGCGCGAATGGGGCAGTCAGCTCGGCGCCTGGGGCAGCGACCAAAGCGACGAACTGGAATCTCGCGAGGCACTGATAAAACAGCTGAGAGTACGCGCCGCCGACCTTGGGCTAACGGTGTCGGACGATTTGCAGTCTCTCCAGGGTGCAGAGCAGGCAGTGATTGATCGGCCACCACATTGGGGTGGTGTTCGCATCTGGGCGTCGGCAATCGAGTTATGGATTGAAGGCAGGGACAGAATTCATGATCGAGGCGAATGGCGCCGCGAGCTGGCCAGAGCGTCCGAATACGAATTCAATGTAACGCCCTGGGTCGGCAGGCGACTGCAGCCTTGATCAGAACGTGACGAACTGGCTCCTCGATCGAACGATTAGCTGCCCGTATTGTGCGGAATCGATGAGTGTCGTCATCGATCTATCCGCTGGCGGCCAATCCTATATTGAAGATTGCCAGATTTGCTGCCAGCCAATGCAAATCGAATTCGAGGTAGACGAAGAGGAACTCGTGAACCTCAAGGTTGAAGGCGGTGCCTGATTTCCTGTGGACAACGGCGCGCATGTTCTTCATGTCGTTGGCATGTATCTCGACGTGCCACGCACAATTGATGCTCTCGCAAGGGACCAATCTCGCCGCCGACGTCTCTCCTGTCGACGGCCGGCTGGCCATGGACCTTCTGGGAGGCATATGGATCGTGCCAGCGGACGGCGGCCAGGCAGAGGTCGTTGGCGACAATCTGCTTCCCGCGCGACGTCCGCGCTGGTCTCCGAACGGCGGCCGGATTTTGTATCAAACGCAAAATGCCGGCCGCAGCCAAATCTGGGCAATCGATCTGGGCGCCGCGAATTCCACGAAACTCAGTGACGGCGCATATTTCGATCAACATCCGGACTGGCATCCGGATGGAGAGAGAGTCGTATTTTCTTCCGCGAGAGGTGCGAGTGGCTTCGATATTTGGGAGACCGATCTCCCTACCGGCCTGAGCTGGAGAATCTCCAGTCACGCCGGAGACGAAACAGAGCCTGTCTGGTCTGCTGATGGCCGAAGCCTGGTTTATGTGCGACGGCTTGACGATGAATGGTCGCTGATCCTCAGGCGCCGCGGTCAGCCAGAGCGCGAACTCGTCGTGTCCGCGGATGCTCTATCGGCGCCGTCGTGGCGGCCGGACGGCAGTCTGCTCACCTTTCTTCGACACGACGGCGACGGGTTGGGGATCGAGATGGTGATTCTGTCCGAGCCGCCGCTGATAAGACCATTCGTATCGGGGGAAGACTTCTTCATCTCGCCGGTGAGCTGGATTGATCGAACGACCTTCTATTACACATCGGATGGCATTATAAAAACGCGCGACTTCGACGACTGGCAGTCGACGCCCATCCATTTCACCGCAGCCGTCGGGCAGACAAACTCGCGCTCTCTGGCGAAGCGCAAGAAAAAAGAGTTAACGCTTGCAGATCCCCCGAGCACGAAACTCGTCGTTCGTGCGGCGCGCCTGTTTGACGGCACGAGCAGTGACTATAGATACGATATCGACATACTTGTCGACGGCCCACGAATCGCGGCATTGTCAGAACGACGGGAATGGCCGGACGCGACGATTCTCGACCTCGGCGAGGTAACCATACTTCCCGGATTCATTGACAGTTATTCATCGGTGTCACGTGAAAATCTCGCCAACCACGGCGCGGAACTACTCAGCTACGGCGTGACCACACTGATTACCAGCGATCACCGGCCGAACTTCGATCCGTCGCAGTGGGAGGGTGAGGAGACGCCGGGGCCCAGATTGCTCTGGGCCGGAGATATAGCGCAAAGTAAAGCTGATGATGAGCGGCACTTTCAATTCGTCACAATCCCTTCTTCCGGATTGACCGACGCCGACCGAAGATCAGCAGTCTCCGCCTGGCAAGCCAAAGGCATTCCCGTACTTGCCGAAAGCTGGGCTATTGGCCTCGGCGTAGGCGCGGACCTCCTACTCGGTATTGACTCCATGCCGACTTCGCCGAAAGGGCATCATTATCAGGATATTCAGGCAGCAGCCACTCCGATCGCCCTGGTATCCGGTCTGGCGGATTCGGGAACGCCGGGGCTGTCTGCCCTGTTTCTCTCGCGCCAGGCAAAACTGTTGGGCGGACCCACACAGACCCTGCGACGTTTTTCGACCATTCCCGATCTCGCAAATTCGGCGCCTCTGATCATGCTTGGCAGCAAGCCTAACGGCCTGCCACCCGGACTCGCCCTGCACGCGGAGATGCGCGCACTTGCTGCCGCAGGCTTGAGCGGCGATCAGGTGCTCATGTCCGCGACCGGCAATCCTGCCGGCGTATTGGGACTCGACCATCAAATTGGTCGCATTGCGGAAGGGGCGCTGGCGGATATGGTGCTGGTGTCCGGCGACCCATTGGCAAGAGTTGCGGACGCGATGAATATTGTGGCTGTGGTCCGAAATGGTCGCTTCTACAGCCTGGTCAGTCTGCTGGAGCGGGCTGCCAGCCTGCCACACGTCGAATAATTTGACAGACCGCCCAATTTAAAAGCGCCGGAATCCCCCGGATGCGGAATTGAACATAAGAACGGCGATTCTGTGCCGACGGGGTGAGCCAAAGTATCTCGTCCGTCCCGAAAATATTTGAATATTCAATTAGTTATAACTTGTTGTTTTACAGCCAAAAAAAGGGCCGTTACAGCAATATGTCGGGAATCTTTACATCCAATGGCAAACTCTTAAGTGTCTCTTTGCAGGAGAATTTGTAAGTTGCTGAAAAATGGCGTTTTTTAAGCTAGTGGCATAGGACTTGCTTTTATAAGGATGCCCAAGCGAAGTGTAACTGGAACCGGAAACCGGAAAATCGATACAAACAGGATTTAGACGCCAGAAGAAAAATAACTACAACAATAATAAGATCCAGATCCAATAATAATAATAAGTCTGTATCTGGTTACCGAATTCTCAGTTACCTCTTTAATAATAAAAAGAGTCATTAGCCCCGCCGCTTCCAGCCGCGGGGCTTTTTATTGCCTTAGGATCTCTTGCAGTATTGGCACTTTGTGGCCGAACTTGAGTCTATAGTCGCCATCACACAAGAACTGGAAAGACCATGAATTCGAGAATTACCGCAATCATTGCGCTCCTTGTGCTCACGGCCTGTAGCCAGGAATCGCAGCAGGCCGCCGAGGAGCCGCTTGCCGAGCCCGTTGATTACCAGAGCGCGCTCAGCAATCCGAACCGGCGCGCTGCAGACCACGAGCGTGACGCCGGCAGGAAACCTGCCGAAGTCCTCGCGTTCTTTGCTATCGAGCCGGGCATGACCGTACTCGACCTGTTTTCGGGGGGCGGCTATTACAGCGAGCTGCTCTCTTATGTCGTCGGGCCGGAAGGCCGGGTCGTCGCGCACAGCAATGCGGCTTACCTCAACTTTGTCGGCGACGAGTTCAATGAACGCCATGCCGAAGGCCGTCTTGCGAATGTCGAGGTCCTGATGGCCGAGAACAATGAGCTGGAATTATCGGCCGATACGTTTGACGCGGTTACGGTGATCCTTTCCTACCATGACATCTACTATGCCGATCCCGAGAACGGCTGGCCGAAAATTAACGGCCCAGATTTGCTCGCGCAAATCTACAAGGGACTGAAACCCGGCGGCGTGCTGGGCGTGGTAGACCACTACGCCGAGGCGGGCTCTCCTCGTGAGACCGGAAACTCGGTTCATCGTATCGACCCTGGCATCGTCATCTCGGAACTCGAAATCGCCGGTTTCGTGCTCGACGACAAGAGCCAGATCTTGCGCAACATGGACGACGACTACAGCAAGATCGTTTTCGATCCTGCTCTCCGTGGCAAGACTGACAGGTTCGTTTTTCGCTTTCGAAAGCCGAATTAAGAGAGAGCTGACGCGAGATCGCCGGACCGGCTCAGGCAATGGGGTAAATTGGGACCTAGTCGCTGTCCCGTCAGCGCGGATGGCGCTTAAATTTCCCCATGTTTAAGGCGATCCGCATCACATTGTTGTTACTGATACTGTTCTTTGTGGCCGTCAGCACATGGCTGTCGCAGTCGAGAAGCACCGATTGGAACAACAGTCTGTGGGTAAAGATCTATCCGATTAACGGTGACGGCAGCGCGGAGAGCACTCGCTACATCGAGAAACTCAGCATCGACAGTTTCGATGGCATCGAGACATTTATCAGTCGTGAAACGGCAAAGTTCGGGCACTCGCTTTCGCGGCCCGTACGCATGGAGCTCGGCTTGCCGATAAAAGAACAACCGCCTGCCCTGGGCTCGCCACCCAGCACAATCGACGTCATGTTGTGGAGCCTTAAAATGCGTTGGTGGGCCAGCCGGATTGCGAGCGACCAGGATGATCCGAATCCCGACGTCCGCATCTTTGTTCGCTATCACGCACCGCAGGCGGATTTCGTGCTTGAGAATTCGGTCGGCATGCAAAAGGGCATGGTCGGCGTCGTTAACGCATTCGCCGGCAGGAAGTGGGCAGGAATGAACAATGTGGTTATTGCACACGAGTTTCTGCACACCCTCGGGGCGACGGACAAGTACGATCCCGCGAATGGACAACCGCACATTCCTGCAGGCATCGCCGAGCCAGATCGAAAGCCGCTATTTCCGCAGCACTTTGCGGAAATCATGGGCGGGAGAATCGCGCAATCGCAATTCGATGCAATCGTGCCCAAGAGCCTCAAATACGTTGTCATCGGCGATCAGACCGCAAAAGAAATCCGTCTGGTTAAATAAAATCCCTTCCGCTAGTCTGCGCCAATGAGCGCCAAATCAGCATTTGCCTGCTGCGGCCTGACCGTCACGGTTCCTGGGCGTACTTTGGTAGAGGATCTACAGCTGTCAGTCGACGGCGGTGATTTTCTCGCAGTGCTCGGCCAAAACGGCGCCGGCAAATCTCTGACCCTGCTGACGCTTGCCGGCCTGCGGGAGTTTGACCAGGGCGAGATCCTGCTTCTCGGCGAGTCGCTGGAGACCTGGCGCCGCCAGGATATCGCCAGGGGCCTGGCGCTGTTGCCCCAACATACAGAGGACGTTTTTCCGACCACGGTGCTCGACACAGCGCTGATCGGACGCCACCCACATATTGGCCGGCTGCAATGGGAATCGCTCGAAGATAGAAATATCGCCCAACATGCCTTGCAGAAGATGGACCTGGGCTCCATGCAGGACCGCGACGTGGCAACCCTGTCGGGTGGCGAGCGGCGCCGCCTTGCAATCGCACAAACGCTCACGCAAACGCCGGCCGTCTATTTGCTGGATGAGCCGACCAATCATCTGGACCCGCAGCACCAACTGGACGTGTTGAGCGTGTTTCGAGAACAGGCTGAGTCTGGCGCGGCGATTATTGCAAGCCTGCATGACGTGAATCTTGCCGCGCGCTACGCCGACAAGTGTTTGCTGCTTTTCGGCGACGGGCGTTGGGAACTCGGTCCGACGGACTCGGTGCTCTGCGAAGAAAGACTGACTGAGTTATATGCCACGCCGATGGAAGCGATCCAGTGGCACGAAACGCGTCTGTTTGTCGCCGCAGAAAATGCTTACTGACTCAGACGGTCAGTTTGCCTTCGAGATAGAACCTGGCGTGCCCGCGTAAGCGAACGCGATCGTCCCGCAGCTCACAATCCAGTTCGCCACCGCGTTGCGAAATCTGCCTGGCCTTCAATGCCTTCCTGTTGAGGCGCTTTGCCCAATATGGCGTCAGTACACAATGCGCCGCACCGGTGACCGGATCTTCATCGATACCGATTCCGGGCGCGAAAAACCGTGACACGAAGTCCGCGGACTCGCCGGGCGCGGTCACGATAATGCTGTCTTTGGTCAATGAAACGATTTTGCCGAAATCAGGGCTCATCGCCTGCACGCTTGCCTCATCTGCGACGACCAGCAAATAGAATCCCTCAGTTGAGAAACACTCCTCGACCTTGATGCCCAATGCTTCCGATAATCCGTCGGGCATGTCGCATGGCAGCGTTTCATTGGCCGGAAAATCGAGAACAAATGCGTCGCCGTCGACGTCGACGGTGAGCTGACCGCTCGCCGATTCGAGCCTGATCGGCCACGACGCCGGTGAATAATCCCGATGAATGACGGCCGCGCTGGCGAGCGTCGCGTGACCACACAGGGGCACTTCAACGGCGGGCGTAAACCAACGAATGTGCCAATGATCGCCGTTGTCGTTCTGCGGAACGAAAAACGCAGTCTCCGCCAGATTATTTTCTGCCGCAATGTCTTGCATCAGCGAATCGTCGATCCAGTCATCGAGCGGAACGACGGCTGCAGGATTACCGGAAAACAGTTGCGTGGTGAACGCATCGACCTGATAGATTCGAAGGTCTTTCAATCGACGGCTCCGCCCAGACGATCCAGCAATTCGGCGTGCAAGGTCGGGTTCGCCGCAAGCACGGATTTCATCTCGAGCCCGGGCGCATTGCCATTCATGTCCGTAAATACACCACCGGCTTCAGACACGATGACCGACAGGGCCGCGACGTCGAGGATATTTACGTCAGACTCGATAACTGCATCGATCTTGCCTGCGGCAAGCAGATGATAATGATAAAAATCGCCGTAGCCACGAATGCGGTCGACGCTTGCCACCACTTTGCCCAGTTCCTGCCAGGCAGCGCTTCCCGCGAGTGACTTGAGGTTGCCGGTCGATAAGGTTGCGCGCTCGAGACTGTCGATGTCGCTGACGCGAAGCGCCTCACCATTGAGCCATGCCCCGTTTCCACGTTCGGCCCAGGCCAACTCGTCCAGCATCATGCCGCTCGAAACACCGAGTACAAGCTCGCCCGTACGCATCAGTGCGATCTGGGTCGAAAAGAAAGGATATTGCCGAACGAAGGCCTTGGTGCCATCGATTGGATCGACCAGCCAGAGAAAATCGGTATCGCCATTCGTGCGGCCCGTCTCTTCACCGTAAAAGCCGTGCTCGGGATATTCCTTGAGAATAATCTCGCGAATCTTCTCCTCGCACTCGACGTCTGCCTGGGTTACCGGTGTCATGTCCGCCTTGATTTCCACTGTGAAATTCCCGGCGTAGTAGGCGCGACTGATGTTGGCTGCAGCGTCTGCTGCGCGCAATGCCACGCCCAATGTCGTCGACAGATTTTTGTCTCGGCGGTCCATCGCTCGCAACTATGGCTCTGCGATTCGCAATAAACAAGCTGCTTGACAGCCATTGAGGGCGATCCTATTGTTGCCGCTCGTCAGGTGAACCCGAAAAGGCTTTTTTTTCGGGTGAACGGGAAGTCGGTGTTAAGAGAATCATGATTCTCATTCCGACGCTGCCCCCGCAACGGTGATCGAGTTAACCCGTAGCCCCCGATGCGCTTACGCGCTTTGGAGTCACTGCGAAGCACTGGACTGATCTGTCCTCTGAATCGTGGGAAGGCGCTACGGAGCGGAAATCCTTCCACTCGTCAGCCCGGAGACCGGCCTTGCGTACACGCGAATGGCGCGGCGGGCGACTGTTCGGGCGTCCACCAAAGTGTTCGTCCCCATACCCCGAAGCACCATTCCCTATTTGCACTTTTTTTGCACACGGGCGGTGTGCATCGGGGTAGAGATGAAAATGATCAAACACTCACCAGCAATCCTGCTGGCACTCACAGTTTCAATTTCAGCAAGCGCGCAACAGGTCGAACAGAAAGACACCATCATCGTTACGGCAACCCGCACCGAGATCTCGGTCAGCGATGCGATCGTGCCGGTCACTGTCATTACACGCGATCAAATCGAACAGTCGCTGGCAATGGATCTCGCGGAACTCCTGCGTTTCGAAGCCGGCATCGACATCGGCCGCAATGGCGGGCCGGGGCAGGCAACTTCAGTCTTTCTGCGTGGCGCGGAGAGCAACCACACCCTGGTACTCGTCGACGGCGTGCGCATCAATCCGGGCACCATTGGCGGCGCTCCGATTGAGAATATTGCACCCGAAATTATCGAGCGCATCGAAATCGTCAAGGGCGCCCGCTCTTCTCTCTACGGTACCGATGCGATCGGCGGCGTAATTAATATCATTACCCGGCGTTCCGCTCGCAGTTATGCTGAAGGCAGTGCCGGCGGTGGCAGCTTTGGTACGAGATCCGGATTTGCCTCTGGCGGCAGCCGCAACGAAAACGGGGAGTTCGGCATTTCGATAAACTGGCACGACACGGATGGCTTTCCCGTCCGTACCGGCAATGATCTCGATCGTGGCTACGAAAACCTTAGCGCCAACTTCTATTTTCAAAGACGATTGGGTCTGAATGACGTGTCGATTCGACATTGGCAGGCCGAAGGCAATGTCGAGTATCTCGATTTCTTTCTTGCGCCGCTCGATCAGGATTTTGTGAACGCAAGCACGGCGATTGAGATACTGACGCCGGTCGGCGATCGGGCCGAAAGCAAGCTGCTGGTGAGCCACGTCGTCAACGATATCAACCAGAATCAGTCCGATGATTTCGTCGAGTCCAGAAGAACGAGCCTGGACTGGCAATACAGCTACGCTATCGGGAATCACACATTGGTTGGAGGACTGTATTTCGTGGACGAAATGGCCGCCGCATTGTCGTTCGGCTCGGGCTTTCAGGAAGATACGGCAGTTAAAGCCGTGTTCGTTGAGGATCAATGGGCGAGTGGCAGGCATCAGACCCTTCTGGCTGCACGCCTGACCGATCACGAAACGTTCGGCGAGGAAATGACGTGGAATGCCGAGTACGCATTCGACATCAGTGACGGCTTGACGCTGAATGCCGGCGTCGGTCATGCGTTTCGCGCGCCGGATGCAACCGACCGATACGGCTTTTGCGGTAACGCTGCCCTGATGCCCGAGCTTGCTGATGAAACTCAGCTGGGTTTGCGATTCCACCCCCGGCCAAGGCATAAACTCAGTCTGGAGCTGTACCGGAACGACATCGAAGACCTGATCGAAGTTGAATTCGACCCGGTTACGTTTGAGTGTGATTTAAGGAATATCGGCCGGGCAGAGATCCGTGGTGGGCAGCTCGCGTATGAGTATCAAGGCGACAAGTTTCGCCTGCAGGCAATTCTCGTTAGACAGCGAGCCGACAACGCAACAGATGGGGTACGATTGCTGCGACGCGCGGAAAAAAGCCTTACCGTCAGTCTCACCAGAGACATAGGCAGGCACAAGGTTGGCCTGTCGGTGCTGGCGAGCGGTGATCGTGAAGACTTCGGCGGCGTGATACTCGACAGCTATGTGTTGGCAAACCTTACGGGCCAGATTGCACTCGGCAAGAAATGGCAAGTGAACGCGCGCATCGAAAATATGCTGGACGAAGAATACGAAACCGCGGCCGGTTTTCCGATGCAGGAGCGAAGCGGATTTCTCGAACTGAAATATTCCTGGGAGTAGCGAATGGGCCACCGGCTTAGCAAAATCTATACGCGTACCGGGGACGATGGCACGACCGGCCTGGGCGACGGCAGCCGCGTGGACAAAGACAGCTTGCGTGTCGAGGCTTACGGCACAGTCGACGAAGCAAACAGCGCAATTAGTGTGGTCCTCGCCAATGATTCGCTGGCGGACCCGATTCGAGAGTGCCTGACCGAGATTCAGCACGACCTCTTCGAGCTCGGCGGCGAGCTTTGCATTCCGGGTCACAGCGCAATCGAGTCGCATTTCATCGATCGGCTGGAAAAGAGCCTCGATCAGTTCAACGCCGACCTGCCGTCATTGAAGGATTTTATTTTGCCCGGTGGTGGCCAGGCTGCAGCTGCCTGCCATGTCGCCAGAGCCACGGTAAGACGTGCAGAGCGACGAGTTGCTTCTTTGAGGAAAGTTGAAACGGTAAGAGACGAGGCGCTCAAATATCTCAATCGCCTGTCAGACCTTTTGTTTGTGATTGCCCGAGTCCTGGCACGCGCAGAATCGGGTCAGGAAGTGTTGTGGAATCGACAACGTGATTAAGGGTCGAGAACCTTGCGCATGAGATAGGCGCCATCCGGACACAGGCCGCTGAACTCCTGCGTATTGCGAATGCTGTCAGGGGCGCTTTCCCGGCTCATCATCTTGTAGCCCAGGCTCTCGAAAAATCGTTCGGCGTCGATGGTCAGCAGCCAAAGATCCTTGACGCCTGCACAACAGGCGTTTGCCTCTACCGCCGATACGAGCCGGCGTCCGAGTCCCGAATTGCGATCGTCCCGACTGACGACGAGAGATCGTAAAAGGGCTGTTTGATCGAATCGCTGCAGGCCGATGATGCCCAGTGTTTCGCTTTGGTCGGTTCCAGGCCGTTCGGCGACCAAAAAATCCACCAACTTTTCCGGGCCGAGATCGGCGACCGGCAGGCCCGCTTCATCCAGCAATTGCCGAACGTCCCCCCAATCGTTTTGATTGGCATCGCGAACGATTATCGTCTCGGATCCGTTTTTCATGGCGGCGTCGTCTTGTCCCGGTTTAACCGACCCTGATGCAGTGCCTTGCATAACGCCTCTCCGGCGAGCAACAACCTCGGTGTCGGCCGGCCGATCTCATCTGCCTGCATGACATAGCGGTTGCCGAATCGATTTGCGGCCATATCGGGCCAGCGGTTCCATTCGTTGAGTGCATTTTCTTCACTGTCGGAACTTACCAGCAAAATTTCCGGGTTCCTTTCGATTACGGCCTCGACTGCAACCAGCGGGGCCAGGTTTATGAGGTCCCAAAAAATGTTTTGACCACCACAAAGGTCAATGAGTTCACTGACGTAGTGATCCCCGCTGACCGAATAGAGGGGCCGCTTCTGAATCTGATAGAACACGGATATGGATTCTTCGGCGGAATAACGATCTGACAGTGCGGCCAGCCCCTGCCTGTACTCGGCCGCCGCCTGTGCCGCCCTGCCAGCAAATCCTGTCAATCGGCCGATAGCTTCGAGAGCCAGGGCGACGTCTTCGAGGCTGCGTGTGCGGATAACCTCGACGCGGTAGCCTTGATTCCTGAGTTTGGTGACGACGTGGTGCGGAGTGCCACTTTGCCAGGCGAGCAGGATATCCGGCGCAATCAGGGCTAGCAGCTCCTGATCGACGACAAATGCATCGCCGACGATCGGCAGCGCAGCAACCTCGTCTGGATAGTCACTGTAGGCGCTGACAGCGACAAGCGTATCGCCCGCGCCGGCAGCGTATATAAGTTCCGCAAGATGCGGCGCCAGCGTTACTACACGAAGTCCATCCGATTCTTCTGCAATGCCGAAATCGGCTGCGTCACGGTGTTCTGCAGCGGGCTCGCAGGCAAGGAGAAAAGTCAGAACAAGAAATAGAAGTGTTGGTGCTGACTGCCTGGCTCTCACACAGACCAGCCATACAGGGTCATTGCCGCGATGACCGCAGCCCAAATGAACAACAGCCGAAAAACCAGCCCGTTTGCGGCCGTCGCTCCCCGCACGCCCCGATCACTGACACTTTCGTCTTCATTTAATTGGAGTGCCAAAGCGCCGATGCCGACTCGGGCAAGCAGCGCTTCACTTTGTTCGCTTTGCGATTTTGCGGCCGCACCTTGCGGCGTCCGCCAGGCAGATAACGCGCCTTCGAAACTGCCTGCCATTGCATAGCCAATCGCAGTTAGCCGCGCAGGAATCCAGGCGAGCCAGCCATGTAATTGACCTGCCGCTTCGAGAACCATTTCGGCCGTCTTGCGACTGTCGTCGTCCCTCGATGCATCAAAAACGGCACGACGTCGAATCAGGTCGGTAACGCGGTAAGACCAGGCACCGATGGGTCCCAGTAATACGAACCAGAAAATAACGGCAAACAGGCGATTATTGGCCTGGACACAGACGGCTTCCTCGACCATGCGGATGCGCTCCAGCGGATCCGACGGCAACTCTTTTTCGGCCAGCGCCCTCGCGCTCTTACGTATTTCATCTTCATCTTCAGACTCTAATGCAGTGCAATAGTCATCGACATCCTCGCCGATATCCTTTGGACCCAGCGAGAAGAACAGGACAAAGATTGCAAGAAGCAAATACGGAAAACCGAACAACAGATCGCCCAGACCGAACACGACGAGCAGTACCGGCGCCACCAGGATAACGGCGAGAATAGTTACCGGGATCAGAGCCGGCCAGTTCGCAAAACGGTCAGCCTGGCGAAAACCGCCATCGATGATTCGATCCAGCCAGCGAAGTTCACGCAGATGAAAAAGCTGGGTGGCGAGTCGCTCGACCACTAGCCCGATTAGTAATGCAATGAGTTTCATGAGTTCCCGGTGTTATTGCTGAGCCCATCATACAATCGCAGCCAGTCGAAAGCAGGGCCCGGGTCTGATTTTCGATCTGCAGCGACATCACAGTGCCCTGCGATACGCCGCGCACATAAATTCGTGTACGTCGCTTGCAGCGCGGAGACGGTCTTTACAAGGACTTCGTATTGCCTGTCGGTATACGGTGTTTCATCTTCGCCCTCGAGCTCGATTCCAATCGAGTAATCGTTGCAATTCTCACGATCGCGGTAGCAGGACGCGCCCGCATGCCAGGCGCGACGACTGAATGGCACAAACTGAATCAGGCTGCCGTCTCGCCGGATATACACGTGCGACGAAACCTTCAGATCCCTGATTTCCGCGAAGTAGGGATGTGCCTCCCAGTCGAGGCGATTGGTGAAGAGTTGCTCGACAAAAGGCCCGCCAAACTCGCCGGGCGGAAGGCTGATGCCGTGAATAATAATCAGTTCCGGCTCACAGCCCGCCGGGCGATCGTCCTGATTCGGCGATGGGCATTGCTCGGCCGGTCGGATCAGGCCTTGCCCCGGGCTGATCGTGAAAACAGTGTCTTTTGCGTCCATTCAGACTCTTTCCGTCCTTTTGCTGCGTTTCGAAAAACAATAGTATCGAATAAATGCGAATCGCGGCGACCCCCAAGACCCGCCTGTTCAGTGCTGACGCCCTGATCGACGACTCGGAGCTATGGCTCACGGCGGAACAGGCGAGATACGTCTCGCGCGTTCTGCGCCTCAAGAAAGATGATCATGTCACCTTGTTCGATGGACAAGGCGGAGAATTCAGTGCGGTCATAAAGGAATTTGTGAAGGATCGGGTGCGATTGCGAGTCGGCCGACGCCGCGCCAATGACATCGAGTCACCGTTGTCGATTCAACTTGTTCAGGGATTGTCGCGAGGCGGGCGTATGGATGTCGTCGTTCAAAAATCGACGGAACTCGGCGTTCACCGCATAACGCCGGTAATTACCGAATTCTCTGTCGTCAAGCTTGATCCGGAAAAAGCCGCGAAGCGTCGCGAACACTGGTTGAAGGTCTCACAGAGCGCCTGCGAGCAATGTGGTCGCAACACGTTGCCAGAAATTGACTTGCCGCAAAGTCTGCACAGCTGGCTCGCAAATCTTGCTGACGACGATACTTTGAAAATAATGCTGGATCCGGGCAGCGGCGAATCGATCGCGAAGCTGGCGCCTGCCGTCGATGCGGTAACGCTGCTGGTCGGCCCGGAAGGCGGCCTGAGTAACGGCGAGCGTCGGCAATGCGAAGAAAAGGGACTGAAAGCGATTTCACTGGGGCCGCGGACACTCCGAACCGAGACCGCCGCACTCGCCGGTATCGCAGTGTTGCAGGCTTACTGGGGTGACCTGGACTAGCCCGGATGTTTTATCAGTTGCTGCGTAAGATCGCTTAAGGATTTGATTGGTTGAAGGATTTTCTGACTGAGTGGAACAACGATGTCTATTTCCGAAGGAAGAAAATTCTTCAGGCGATCAAAGACTAAGCGAGAGCGCAGGGTTGCACTCCGTAGTGGTGAAATATCCGGGCTAAGCCTGAACCGATTCGTTTGCCAGCATCGACTCGAGGTTCTCCAGATGGGGAACGAGGGGGTACTCGTTGATCATTTTGACCCGGCACAGCACCGGAGCGCCGTCCGGCCATCCTTCGGTCGAGTCGAGTTTCAGCACCTCTCGGTTTACGCGCACCAGTTGCGGAAAGCCCTGCGTCAGTATGCCGAAGAAGCCCGATTTGAGCTGGCCCGAGCTGCCATAGAACACCACAATCCGGGTACGGCCCGTAACTGCCGGAATATCCTTGCCGATCGTTCCTTCAAAAGCCACGACAGGCAATTCACGGCCACTCCAGTTGACGTTGCCGAGCATCCAGTTCTGGCTACCCGGTTCCTGATCCGGTTTGCTGTAACGCACGACTTCGGCAACGCAGGCGCGCGGAATGATCAATCGGTCGTCCGCGAGCGGGACGAGCAGGCTGTATAGTTCCTCGGCGGCGGCACTCACGATAATTTGATACCTCGTTCTTCGAGCAATCTCTGTATCGCCTCGAGTAGATTCGAATCTTGATATGGCTTGCCGAGATAATCATTAACGCCGATTTCGATGGCACGCGCGCGATGCTTATCGCCGACCCGGGAAGTAATCATGATGATTGGAACGTCCGAGACGCGCTCATCGTTTCGGACGTGCGAAGCGAATTCATAACCGTCCATTCGCGGCATTTCGATGTCCAGCAGAATGATATCCGGTTTGGTTTCCTGCAGAAGACTGACGGCATCCATACCGTCTTTCGCAGTAACGCAGCGCATGCCGTTTCTTTCCAGGAAGCGTTCCATTACGCGGCGCACAGTAATCGAATCGTCGACAACCATCGCCAATGGCCGATCGTCGCTCGGTGCCGGTACCGCATTTTTTAAGTCAACAACCGGCGCACCCGTACGAACCAGGGCATTGATGTCGAGGATCAGCACGATGCGCCCGTCGCCCAGAATCGTTGCGCCCGATATTCCGCGAACGCTCGCGAGCTGAGGCCCGACCGACTTTACGACGATCTCACGGCTTGCAAGCATTTCATCAGTGAGTAGTGCCGCAGAATATTCGCCCGCACGCACCAGTATGACCGGCACGAAAGAGTCGTCCTCCGGCAAGGTTGCCGACTGGCCGCCAAGATACATGCCCAGGTGACGGAATCGATAAATCTCTTCGCCGTATTCGTAACTCGGTTCGCTCTGACTCAACATCGCCTCCAGTTCAGCGCGGGCTACCCGGGCGACACCCTCGACCGTCGGCAATGGCAGCGCGTAGACTTCATCGCCCGTTCTGACGATCAGTGCCTGCGTAATAGCCAGGGTAAACGGCAATCGGACCGTAAAGTTAGTGCCCTGTCCGATGACCGAGGAGATTCTCAGAGAACCGCCGAGTTTCTTGACCTCGTTAGCCACGACATCCATGCCGACGCCGCGCCCGGCCGTCTGCGTCACCACGGCGGCTGTGCTGAAGCCCGGAGTCAGGATCAGATTCATGATCTCCTCATCCGTTACCTTGGCGTCCGCTTTGAGCATGTCCTTTTCATACGCCTTGGCCCGAATCGCATCGACATCCAGACCAGCCCCGTCGTCGGCAACATCGATAACCATTTCGGAGCCTTCGCGATGCAGACGAATAGTGATCCGCCCGGCGACAGGCTTGCCGCTCTCCTGACGTTCCTCGGGTGATTCGATACCATGCACGACGGCGTTTCGCATCATGTGTTCGAACGGCGGCAGCATTTTGTCCAGAACCTGGCGGTCGAGTTCACCCGAGGCACCTTCGACTGCAAGCTCCGCGCGCTTGCCTGATTCAGACGCGACCTGCCTGACCAGGCGGGTGAGCCGCGGAACGTGCTGCTGGAATGGCACCATGCGGGTTCGCATCAGGCCGTCCTGAAGCTCGGCCGTCACCCGCGATTGCTGTACGAGAAGCGTCTCGGCTTCGGTGGTCACCGATTGCAGCAGATCCTTGAGGCTGCCCATGTCGTTCGCCGACTCGGACAGCGCCCGCGACAGCTGCTGGATGTTGGAATAACGATCCATTTCCAGTGGATCAAACTCTTTGCTGGCCACCAGCGTGTCCTGGTGGCTGTGCATGATCTGTGCCTCGGTCTCGATCTCGAGCTTGCGTAACTGCTCACGCAAGCGGCTAACCGTCTGTTCGAATTCGTCGACGTGAAACTCGATTAAACTAATCTGTTGACTAAGGCGGGAATGGTAAATACTGATCTCGCCCGCAGCGTTGAGAAGATCTTCGAGGAGTTCCGCATCGATGCGCGCAAATTCCTGGCGACCCTCCGCTGCCTGTACAGGAACAGCCTTCAGTTCTATTGGCTCCTCCTCTTCAACTGGCTCCGGAGCCGCCTTGGCCTTCTTCGCGACTTTCTTCGGGGCAGCTTTCTTTTCTGTCTTCTTCTTCGCAACAGCTGGCGGCGGTTCGGGTGCTTCGCTCGGCTTCTTGATCTCCGCAATTTCGTCATTCAACGGCGTATCGACGATCACCATGCTGACGGTTTCCTCGGGCTCCATCGTAAATTCGACGGAAACCGACTCGTCCGTAGCCAGGTCCTCCTCTTCCTCGAGCGGCGGCGCAGCTGTCTCGCCCGCCGGGACTGCCTCGCCGGCATTGATCTGGTGAATCTGCTTTTCCAGCGCAGTTGCCGTCGTGACCTGCTTGCCGGCGATGACTGCATCGCGCATATGATGCAATTCGTCGATGCTCAATTGCAGCAGCTCATCGATCTTGACGGAACTCGCAATGCGGCCGTCATCGAGTCCGATCAGCAATGTCTCGAGTTCGTGGCTGAGATTGCCCATCGCCGTGATGCCCGCCATGCGTGCGCCGCCCTTCAGCGTATGCAAGTGGCGCTTGAGCTCTTCGACGTGCTGGCGATCGTTTTTGTCCTTGGACCAGTCCACCAGAGCCTGGTCAGCCGCCTCCAGCAGTTCGGCAGCTTCTTCGGAAAAAATTGCGGCGATCTCCGCATCGTATTCCGCCTCTGCCGCGACGGGGGCGGCAAAAGGTTCGGCCGTTTCGACTACAGCCTCCGCCGGAATATCGGCGACCGTCGCCGGCTCGATCGCATCGGCCAGATTATTGATGTGTTCGATCAGGACGAGGAAGTCGGAGCGGTTGCGGTCAGCCTGATTTATGTCTCCTACGATCGTACCGATGGCTTTCGCGGCCGCGCGAAGTGCGTCGATGCCTGACTGTTGAAATCCGATCTTGTAGTCGTAGATCCGCCGAACGAAACGATTCAGAGCGCCGGCCACGGCCACGCCGCGATCGACTTTTGCCATGTTCGCGCTACCGTGCAGCGTGTGGCAGGCGCGGTATAACCTGTCGGTAACGTGAAACGGCGGTCGATGGCCTTTGCATGCCTCGATGTAATCGTGAATAACTTTCAGATGGCCGGAAGTTTCCTGCGAAAATATATCCAGCAGGACCGGATCCATTTCGAGACCTTCCGCCTCGTCCGGCGCTTCCTCACTTACCGGTTCAGCGGCAGCGAGGACGGCTGCGTTCGGATCCCCATGTGCAAACGCACTTGCCCGGGCCATCAATAAATCGATATCGGTTTTTGGATCCGTGCCAACTTCAAGCTGTTCGACCAACTCCGGCAGTGCATCAGCCGCCTCCATGATGAACTCAACCATCGGCGGAGTGCGGGCGAGTGTGCGATTAATCAGTTTGTTCAGGAGCTTTTCGACGCTCCACGCATACTCTCCAATGCGCTCGGCCCCGACCATCCGGCCACTTCCTTTCAGCGTGTGGAATGACCGGCGAACGGTGATAAGCGTCTCCATGTCGTCCGGCGATTCCTGCCACTTTGGCAGGTTGCGGCCGACACTTACGATCTCTTCCTTGGCCTCTTCGATGAACAATTCCAGCAACTCGGGGTCGAGGTGCTCTGCATCCTGCGCAATGACGGGAGTCGCTGGAAGCTCGGCTCCCTGCGTGCTCTCCAGACTCGCATGCGCGGCCGCCGCTGCCTCCAGGTCGGCCCGCGCAATCTTCATAGTCTCGGCGACCGGGACCTCGGTGGCCTCCTCGGTCATCAATCGCTGCTCGAGATCGCGCAATACAGCCAGGCACGCTTCAGCGTTATCCAGCATGTACCAGGGCTCGCTCCTGCCCGCCTTTACCGTCTCCATGTAGTACTCGATGCTGACGATGGCATCCGCGAGCCTGTCCGTTTCCTTCTGCGTCAGCCTGCCGGGACCACCTCCCTGCAGCGTCAGCGATATCAGACTACCAACGCGGTCGACAACCTCCATCGCGCGAGTCTTGTTCAGCATCAACAGCCCCGCCTTGATGCCACGGATCAGCGCCGGGACGCTGTCGAGTCCCTGCGAGTCTCCGCCCGACGTGATGCTTTGACTGATGGTTTCCTTGATTCGCGCAAGATTGATAATGCTTTCGCGCATCACGGCTTCCGCGACCTGCCGATAATCCGCATCTTCCTGAGGCGGCAACTTCTCGGCCTCTTCGCCGGGCGCAGGCTCTCTGGCGACGATCAGATGGACGAGCTGCTGATCGAGGCGATCTTCGACCCGCAGCAATGTGGTAGCGATCTCGATGAGCGTATTCTCGCTAGCCGATCCGGTTTGTGAAACAACGGTCTTCAGCCTGTCGATCTCGGACTCTATATCGCCGCGCAACTCACCGAGCCCCAATACGCCGAGCGTGTCGCTGATTTTCTTCAGCAATTCGAGCTGCGGCACCAGTTCCGAAGACTTGTTCATGCCGGTGCGGACATATATGTCCAGCACATCTTTTACGCGAGCCAGGTCTTCCTTGATCGCCGAAGCGACCGTTTTCATCAACTTGACGCTGGGCGCCGACAGACTCTCGCGGGCATGTTCAACCTGCTCGTCGCCGGGCAGTAACTCGGCCAGGTTAAAAGCGGCCCGAATTTCGCTGATTCGCTTGCCCGCGTTGCTCGAGCGGGCGACGTAATAAAGAAGATTGTTCAGGAGGTCTGTGACCGGGTGATTGTCGAATGCTTCGACACCTTCATCGATCATCATCTTGATCTGCCGGTCAACCTGTCCGAGCAGTCGTTTCAAAGCCACCGATGTTTCGAGCCCGGCGTTTTGCAAGGACTCCAGAACGCCGGCGGTGACCCACCACAGTTGATGCATATCGTCGCGGTTGGCCGATTCTTCCAGACCATGAATGACGTCGGCCAGTGTCTTCAGGTGTCTTTGGACGTCACCACCCTGGATCCAGCCGAGTAGCGCAAGTTGAAACCTCGGCCGCACTTTGCCAGCCACGGTAACCGGGTCATCGCCAACCGTTTCCCTTTTACCCTTGCCGGCAGGCTTGGTGCTGGGCGACAGGTTGAGGAGCAGCAAGGTGCCTTCAGATAGCAGCGGCCGGCCTCGCGCAGCACGCAGATCGTTCAACATGGGCAGCAGCACGAGTGCGATGTCGCGACCGCCACCGATCAAGCGCTCGACATAAATTGGCAACTGCACCATCGACCGGGTCAGCGCATCGAGTCCGTCTTCCCTGCCCTTGCCTGCACGAAGATTCGCAAGGTAGGCACAGACCGATTCCATCTCCTCGGCCAGCAGTGCCGCGCCATAGGTTTCCGTCAACTTCAGCGCGCCGCTGACCTGGTGTAACAGCTGGCCACTCCTGACCAGTGCGGCGGAACCACCGCGGCCGTCGACACAGTCTTCCAAGGCGAGATGCGCATTGCGAATCGTCTCCATCAACTCCTCGCCGACGATATTCAGGGCATTGGCTGTGAATTCGCCGCTTCCCTCGTCGCTAAGCCGTTCCTGGATACTCGGTTCGGTACTCATTTGGAATCAGCCCGCAGCCTTCTCCTCCAATTCGCTCTGCGGTGCTGCTGCGGCCGTCGTTGTCGGCGCAGATAATGCGCTGGTCTTCAGAGCAGAGCTCGGCAGCGTGAAGCCGGCAACGGTCTGTCTTAGTTGGGATGCAAGCTCGGACAGTTTCGAAATAGACGCGGCTGTCGCACTCGTGGCCTTGCCGGTCTGCTCACTGATTTCCTTCAGCTTGTTGGTGCGTCTTGTCACATCTGCCGCCGACCCGGCTTGCTGCCTCGCCGAACTTGAGATGTTCTGCACGAGATTGGCGATCTGGTTGGATACCTGTTCTATTTCATCGAGCGCCGCGCCGGCATTTTCGGCGAGCAACGCACCGCCGACCACGTCGGTCGTGCTGCGCTCCATGGACACAACAGCCTCGTTGGTGTCCGACTGAATGGTGCGAACGAGCACCTCGATCTGTTTTGTTGCGTTGGTCGAACGTTCCGCGAGCCGTTGAACTTCGTCGGCAACGACTGCGAATCCTCTGCCGGCTTCTCCAGCCATCGAGGCTTGAATGGACGCATTCAAGGCGAGAATGTTCGTTTGCTCGGCAATATCATTGATCAACTCGATGATGTTGCCGATTTCCTGTGAGCTTTCGCCGAGTCGCTTGATCCTCTTCGAGGTCTCCTGAATGGTTTCGCGAATAGCGTTCATGCCGTCGATCGTGCGTCGCACGGCCTCGCCGCCTTTATGTGCCACCTCGACCGAGTGTCGCGCAACATCGGAAGATCTTTCCGCATTGCCCGACACCTCTTCGATCGATCCGGCCATCGACACGATCGATTCGGTCGCGGCCTTGATCTCTATATTCTGGGTGGTCGCGGCCCTCGCCATATGACCTGCAGTACTTTCTGTTTGCTTCGCCGCCGAGTCGACCATGATTGCAGTTTCGTTAATCGTCGCTACAAGCTCGCGGAGCTTCTCGATCGCGTAGTTGATCGAATCTGCAATCGCTCCCGTGATGTCCTCGGTAACCGTTGCTTCAACGGTGAGGTCTCCGTCAGCGAGACTCCCCAGCTCATCGAGCAATCGTAGAATTGCTTGCTGGTTGCGTTCGTTCTGCTCGGACTGGATTTTCGACGTCTGCTCAAATACGGCAGCCTTCGAGTGCACAGCTGCCAATCCGCCTAGCATTAATAACGCCAGTCCCAGACAGGCGATCGGCAACCACGGATTTGCGAGAATGCCACCGGCCGCGGACGATCGTGATCGAGAAAAAGCCGAATCGTAAAGCGAGCCGGCAAGGGTGGTCAGGCTCTGACTGGCGGTTCCCAGCCCGGTTAGTTGTGCCGCACTGGCAGTGATCCGGCTTACCTGTTCTTCGATCGCCATCAACTCGCTGACAACCGGCACCAGGGCCTCCTCGCGCGTTGCATCGTCGAGCGCCCGGATGTCGAGCTCGGTGTCTGCACCGGACAATGCGTCGGTGACAAGACGCAGATAGGCGATATGTCCGTCAATGCGGCCTGCGACGCCGGCAGGATCCTCGGCCGCAGCCAGACCATCGAGAGATTGCACAAGCGCCGCAGCACGGCGCTGAAATTCCAGGATTGCGTCCGTCGCACCAGAATGGTCCAGCAGGCCATCGGAATTTTCGAGCAGAACCGCCATGCGGTCTTTGACCAGCCCCGAGACTTCATTGATCGCCTCGATATCGGTGCGCTTCGCCAGAATCGTTCGAGCGTGCTGACTCAGATTGTCCCAGGATGAGCTGCCACCCGGTATGCTCAATGCCGCGCCGCGCCGCAACGTGGCAAGGCGTTTCAGGTCCGCGTCCAGTCTCGGGAATCCGCGAGAGTCTCCTGCAAGCGCAGTGGTAGCGTGCAAAGGAATCGCCTGCGACAACGCAGCGAACTCGACGCTGGTGGAATCCGACCCGCTGCCGCTACTCGATTGCAGGTACAGCAGCCCGCCGGCCGCGATCAGGAGTATCGCCGCCGCCACTGCCAGGAGCGTAAAAGAAGATGATTTGGAGGTTTTATTTGCCATGGTTTTGCAACATTCAGTTTGGTGGTATTGCGCCGTTAGTCGGCGGCCGCTTGCAAAAATGTGCCACTTTCGATCAGGTCGTACAGTCCGAAGATCGGCCAGCTATCCTGGCCTCGCTCGTACGCCCCCTTGACGAATCGATCGCAGCGGACGGCCGTTTCCGGCCACTTGTCTCGAAATTCGTTTTCCATGAATCGCCGAAATCCCAAAACTTCGTCGACGACGAGGCCCGCCGGTATTTCACGGTGGTTGATCGAAATTACGCGCGTATTGCGTCTTAAAGTCGTGCGACCGCTGCCGAGCATCATTTTGAGATCGATAAGCGGTAAAAGGTGGCCTCGAAGATTCGCGATGCCGAGCAACCATCGTTTTGCACCCGGAACGCGAGTCATGTTCTCGGGCAACATCAGCACTTCACGGACCTGCTCGCGACTTGCAACGAACTGCTCCTGGCCGATACGAAAACCGACGCCGACCCATTCCGCTGAAAGCTCATCGGTACCCTTGCCGGCGATCGCAGCGCGGCTGCGGCGCTCCAGTTCCTGCAGCAACTCGAAGGGTTGCTCGATTAGCGTCGCCAGATCCACCGATGCGTTCATTCAGTCGGCCATTACCGTATTTATTTTGGAAACCAGCTGTTTTTCAGATATGGGCTTGACGAGATATTCGACAGCACCCTGACGCATGCCCCAGATCTTGTCCGTCTCTTGATCTTTGGTGGTAATCATGATCACGGGAATGGTCGACGTCTTTGGATCCTGCGTAAGCTTGCGGGTCGCCTGAAATCCGTTCATCCCGGGCATGATCACATCCATCAGGATGCAATCCGGAAGCGAAGTCTGCGCCTGTCGAATGCCTTCTTCGCCACTGTCGGCCACCAGGGTCTCGAAACCACTCTTTTCGAGCATGTTCTGGAACAGATGTAGCTCAGTCGGCGAATCATCGATGATAAGAACAACTGCCATTGCAAAACCTTTAGTTAATCTGGTTGGAAATTGCGCCGAGTAATTCGTCTTTCGTGAATGGTTTTGTCAGGTACTGTTCGGAACCGACGATGCGGCCCCGCGCACGATCGAACAACCCGTCCTTGCTCGACAACATGATGACGGGCGTTTCCTTGAATACCTTGTTGTGTTTGATCAATGAGCAGGTCTGATAGCCGTCGAGCCGCGGCATCATGATATCGACGAAGATCAGATCCGGCTGGTGGTCTGCAATCTTCGAGAGGGCATCAAAACCATCGATCGCCGTAAACACCTGGCAACCCTCTTTGGATAGTAAAGTTTCCGCGGTCCGACGTATCGTCTTGCTGTCGTCCACGACAAGAATCTTGAGTCCGCTGAGACTTCGGGATGCGTTATTTGACACCAGATTTTCCTCGCCCCTGAGAGCTCTGCCGAGCTCACTTGCCCACTCCAAAATCCCGGTATGCCCATAATTTTTACCGAGATTTGCTCGTATTTTGTACGAGCAAGGCGACTTGTACCATATTGGCCAATATGCCGCCACGACGCTTGCCGCAAGGTGCCATCAATTGGGTGCCTGAAGAATCTTCCAGAACTCCCCACAGCGGCGAAAAACTGTCGCAAAAGTGCCCAAATATCGCCGGCGCTGTATAGTTGGCAGCCTGATAACAAGCCTTAAATAAGGCCAAAAAGAACTGCAGACATGCCGAAAAAGAAACTCTCCGTCGGCGTCGTAATGGACCCGATTGAAGGCATAACGCCCAAGAAAGACAGCACCCTCGCGATGCTGCTCGAGGCGGAGCGGCGGGGTGCCGAGATTCATTATATGTTGCAGGACGATCTCGATCTCATTTCCGGCGAAGCAAGGGCCAGATCGCGACTGTTGCACGTGCAGGACGACCTCGAAGACTGGTTCGAAACCGGCGGCGAACAGGATATCGGCCTGGGTGACCTCGATATCATCCTGATGAGGAAAGACCCGCCCTTTGACATGGAGTATGTCTACACCAGCTACATTCTCGAGCGCGCCGAACAAGCGGGCAGCGTCGTCGTCAATCGTCCACAAGCCTTGCGAGACATGAACGAGAAAGCGTATACGGCCTGGTTCGCCGATTGCGCGCCGGCGACTCTCATCACTCGATCGATGCCGAAAATGAAGGCATTCCTGGAGAAACATCGGCGTGTCGCCGTGAAACCACTGGACGGCATGGGCGGTCGCTCCGTCTTCGTCGTAGGCCAGGGCGACAACAATGCCAACGTAATATTTGAAACCCTGACAGACAACGGACGACAGTTTGCGATGGCGCAGGAGTACATTGCCGAGATAAGCGAAGGTGACAAACGCATTCTACTGATCGATGGCGCACCCATTCCGCACTCCCTGGCAAGAATCCCCCCTGCTGACGACAACCGCGGCAACCTGGTTGTCGGCGCCGTGGGGGAAGGACGGGACCTAAGCGAACAAGACCTGCGAATATGCGCCGAAGTCGGCCCCGCACTGAGAGATCAAGGCGTGATCTTCGCCGGCATCGATGTCATCGGCGATTACCTTACCGAGATAAACGTCACAAGCCCAACCGGTATTCGCGAACTCGACGATATTTTTGACCTTAATATCGCCGGCGAGCTGTTCGACGCGATCGAAAAGAGACTGAACTGACAGAAACCGTGGCTTACCGCGCCGCAATATTCATCACTACGATTTTCCTGTGCATCGCTTGTGAATCCGCAAGCCGCGATTTCCAGCACCAGTTTTATTCTTTCGGCACCCTGGTCACCATCGATCTCTTCGATGCAAGCCAGACATCGAACGAAACCGCAATCTCGGCTATCGAGTCACGCATCAAGGATATTGACGCCAATTGGTATCCATGGCGCGAAGGCGAACTTCAGGAAATCAACTCGGCAATCGCCCGGCGTCAATCGATCGACGTCTCGCCATTGCTGGCCGATTTGTTGCGGCGCGCGGCAAGCCTGGAAAAACAATCGGGCGGCAGGTTCAACCCGGCACTGGGCCGACTTGTGGAGCTGTGGGGATTTGACGATATGACGCTGCTGCCCACATCGTTGCCGGACGACTTCGAGATTCAAAAGTGGTTATCGCTGGCAGTCAGCGCCCAACAGCTGGAATGGGACGGTGATTTGCTGCGCAGCACTTCACCAAGACTCATGCTCGATCTCGGCGGCATCGCCAAAGGCGCTATTCTCGAGCAGTTCACCAATATTCTCGCAGATGCCGGCGTCGAAAACGCGATCATCGATATCGGCGGTGACCTCAGTGTCGTAGGTCAGGTCAAAGGGCGATCCGCGAGAATTGGTATTCGCTCACCCCGCTCCGAGGATGTTCTCGGCTGGCTCAATATTCTCGACGGTGAGACCGTCATGACGTCGGGTGACTATGAGCGATTTTTTGAAGTCGATGGAAAGAGATACCAGCATGTCCTCGATCCGAGAAGCGGATATCCCGTCGAGCATACGATTTCGGCGACAGTCGTTCACATTGACCCGGTGCTGGCGGATGTTGCGGCAACCGCCCTGCTGGTGGCCGGCGCCGCCGAGTTCGAGGAAATATGTGCAAGCCTGGGGCTGGACACCGCCCTCATCGTCACTGCGTCCGGTGACCTGCGTCTCACCGGGGCGATGGAGAAGCGGTTAAACTGGGCAAACCCTTGAGCCTTAAGGGAAATACTGTAGCATTGTGACCCAAATGTCTGAATTACTGGCAAATTCTGATGGGATCGAGAGCGGAGTCCTGGACCGGGGAGCGGTTCCGGACCGGCTGCCACCGATGCTTTTTCTGGCAGCCCTGATCCACGGCATCCTGATAATCGGTATTACGTTCAATGCAGCCCTGGGTGGCGAATCCTCGGACGCGATCTCGCTGGAAGTCACTATCATCGCGGACCCCGATCAGCACATCGACCGGCCCGAGAAAGCAGAATATCTGGCACAGGCAAGCCAACAAGGTGGCGGCAATACGCAGCAGCAAGTGCGTCCAAGCGCACCGCTTCAGAGCCAGCTGCCGATTGACAATATCGGCGACGAGTCCGGCGACAGCCTGACCGATTCCACATCGCTGCAAGACACCGCCGATCAGGTTCTTACGAGTCGCGCCGAACAAGACCGCAGCGTCGCCGACGATCCACGCGATCATCCGTCAGCCGATGATTCGAGTGCTATTTTTCTGGAATCCGGGGTTGCGCAGACTCTACCGTTGCCACGGGAAGACAAGGCGAACTTGCTGATCCACGACCAGAATCTTCGACAACTGGTAACCAGTGTCGATACGAAAGAATCGAATATTGCGGGCTACCTGCAACGGTGGAAGACCAAAATCGAAACCATCGGTGTGAAGTATTTTCCCGAGAAGGGAGCAATGCAGGGAATTAGCGGAAGTCCGACGCTCGAGGTCACGATCAGTGCCTCGGGACAACTCGCCGAGGTTTTCGTCCGCAACTCTTCCGGTTCCAAGATTGTCGATCAGGCTGCCCTGAACATATTGCGCCGCGCAGCACCGTTCGATCCATTCCCCGAGGCAATCCGCGTGGACTACGACACGCTACGTTTTGCCTACAAATGGCAATTTAGTGAAATCGGCGCTTCCTCGACCGCCAGAGTTAATTGATATTCCCTGAAACCGGTTGTCCTCGGCTACAGCAAGGTCGATACTGGGGCTATGGATATCGAGGGCTCACTGAATAATCAATTGTTGATTGCCATGCCGGGCATGCCTGACCCGAACTTCAACAGTACCGTGACCCTTATATGTGAACATAATGATGAGGGAGCGCTGGGCATCGTCATCAATCGACCTCTGGACCTGCGACTTGGCGGCCTGTTCGAGCAATTGTCTCTGGACGAGGCGGACACGACGGTTTCGAAACGACCCGTTTTGAGCGGCGGTCCGGTCGCCCGTGAACGAGGCTTCGTACTGCACATTCCCGGAGCCGAATTCGAGTCGACGATGTGCGTGTCGGAAAGCATTCAACTCACATTATCAAGAGACGTTCTGGACTCGCTTGCCGCGGGCACCGGGCCGGACAAGATGCTGGTCGCGCTTGGTTACGCCGGCTGGCAGCCCGGTCAGCTCGAGGCCGAAATGCTCGCCAACACCTGGCTCAATGTGCCGGCGAGCCCCGAGATGGTTTTTGATACGCCGTTTACCGAGCGCTGGTCGCATGCAGCGGATTCTCTCGGTATCGATATCAGTCGCATATCTTCAGATGCCGGGCACGCCTGACCGCAAATCTCCGCAAACTATCGTTGCTTTCGATTTCGGGCTTCGCCGTATCGGTGTTGCGGTGGGCCAGGACGTGACCGCCTCTGCCAACCCCGTCACAGCAGTCAGTAACGGTGACGCAGGACCGGACTGGCAGGCAATCCAGAAGATAGTCGGCGAATGGCGCCCGTCACGGCTGATCGTCGGCATGCCGCTTCATGAAGACGGATCGCCTTCCGAGATGGGCGTGCACATCAGTGCCTTCATCAAGGACCTCGCGCGTTTCGAGCTGCCCGTAGAGCAAATTGACGAGCGCTATTCATCGCTCGAAGCGAGCGAGATGCTCAAGTCGGAGCGCGCCGCGGGATTACGCGGAAGGATAAACAAGGAAGAGATCGACAGCATGGCGGCAGCGCTGATCGCGAAACGATGGCTCGAGAAATCAGGCTAGGCGATAACAAATTGCCGCCCGTCCGTCTCATCGTTAGAATTGCGACGCAATGAACGTCACCGAACTGTTTGAGACACCGAATGTTATCAGCGACACCGACCTGCAGTTCTCCGCCGACGGTCAGTTACGCCATCTCCTGACCCTCAGGGGCCTCAGTAAAGAGCAGATCTGCCGGATTCTTGACGATGCGGAGGCATTTCTAAGTCCGCTGGGTCATGCTGCGGTACGCACCCAGGCCCTGCAAGGCCGCACCGTCGCCAACCTGTTCTTCGAACCGAGTACTCGGACTCGCGCATCATTTGACCTGGCCGCCAGGCGACTCGGCGCAGATGTACTCAATCTCGACGTCAATACCTCGTCGCGCAAGAAGGGCGAGAGCATCCTCGACACTATGTATACGCTGCAGGCGATGCAGGTCGATGTTTTCGTTGTTCGCGATGCAAGCGCGGGTGTCCCGGCCTATATCGCGAGAAACGTGCAGGACCACGTCAGCATCCTGAACGCAGGCGAAGCCGAGGTGTCGCACCCGACACAGGGTCTTCTCGATTTGATGACGATGCGCCAGCACAAACCGAATTTCGAGGAACTGACCGTTGCCATCGTCGGCGACATCGCGCATTCGCGCGTGGCGCGCTCGGCAGCCGTCGGCCTGACAACGATGGGCGTCGGCGAGCTCCGCCTCGTGTCACCCGAAGCGCTCGCGCCTGACCCGGATGACGTTCCAGGCGCCAGGATTCTCCACAAACTCGAAGACGGCCTTCGTAATGCAGATGTCGTCATGGCGCTGCGCATTCAAAGAGAACGTATCGGCAGCCTCGACGGCATCCCCGGAATCGATGAGTACTTCGCCAACTACGGCATCAGCCACGAACGCATGAAACTCGCGGCACCAAACGCCATCGTCATGCATCCCGGCCCCATGAATCGCGGCATAGAAATCGAATCGAGTCTTGCCGACAGTCCGCAATCGGTCATCACAACCCAGGTGACCAACGGTGTCGCCATTCGCATGGCCATCCTGACTGCGGTCACCCGGCGCATGGCAACATCGTGACAGAAGCGGCAATCGCCACGACAAAAGCCCAAAAAAACCGCGCTACGATTTTTGTCGAAGACGGCGAAGTCATCGATGTCTCCGTTTTTCCCGGCGAACAATACATTTATCGCTTACAAGCTTCGCAATGTGCCAGCCATGCACTTCCTGGAAGCTTCGTGCATGTACAGTGCGACACCGAATTATCTATGCGACGGCCACTATCGATTATGCGAGCCAACCCGAAAGAAGGCTGGATCGACTTACATTTCAAGATCGTCGGCGAGGGTCTTCGCTTATTCGCCAGCAGGAAAACCGGCGACAAAATGAGCCTGATCGGCCCGATCGGAAGACCATTCGAAGCACACGCTGAGCGACCCAACACAATACTGATAGGCGGCGGCGTCGGCATCCCGCCGATGATTTTTCTGGCGGAACATCTCAACAACGAAAAGATTGACTGGCGGCCGCTGGTGCTCATGGGTTCCGAGATTCCATTCCCGTTCGATCTCGAGCGATCGAAAATCGACTGCGACTGGCTTGAGAATAAGACCGATAGTGCGATGCCCTTGCTCGAACAATGGAATATTCCGAGCCGGCTCGCAAGCCTCTCCGACTTCGACGGATGTCATCGCGGTTTCGTCACCGACCTCGGCGACAAATATCTCGCGTCACTGACGTCGGCACAGATTAAAGAGACTGAAGTTTTCGCTTGCGGCCCGACAGGCATGCTCGAGGCCGTCGCGAAGCTCGCGCGCAACTACGATCTCCCCTGCCAGGTTTCACTAGAGGAATTCATGGCCTGCGCCGTCGGTGGTTGTGCGGGCTGCACCGTACTCGTTCAAACAGCCGAAGGCCCAGCGATGAAACGCGTATGTGTCGATGGCCCAGTGTTCGACGCCGCAAGCGTCTTTCCCAAAGACCGAATTAACCCGTTTTGACAGGATGCTTCGTTTGAGAAAGTAGCGAAAGTTCCGAAAGCAGCTACTCTGAACAGTATAAATTCGAATTAGGGGGAGAAGAGATGAGTGTCAAATGCGTCGTGGGGCCAGCGCTTGCATTCTTGCTGTTCGCCGCACCGATCACAGCAGCCGAAGACAAGGATCAGTCAGAAATGGCTTCGCTGCCGACCACATCGCTCACTGAAATCCTTGCTGCGGTCAGCAAAAATTCCGGCAAGAAGTTCCTGATCGACGCACGAGCGCCGCGCGAAGTTGTCGTCGGTCAACTCAGTCCGAAGCAAGTGACGTATTCGTCCTTGTTGATCATTCTTCGTAATAATGATCTTGCCGCGGTGACATCAGGTGACATCGTAAATATCGTAGCTGGCAGGAGCATACGTGCATATCCGCTGCCCATCGTAAACGAAGACGACGATTCTATTGACGGCGAAGAATGGGTGACGCGACTGGTCTTTCTAAAAAATGCGCCGGCAGCACATCTGGTGCCAATCATGCGGCCGATTATGCCGACAGCGGGTCATTTGGCGGCTAACCCCGATTCAAACTCGATCATGATCGTCGATCGTTATGCCAACGTGAAACGTATTACGGAGATGATGCTCGCGATGGACGCATCGACGCCGCCTCAGACTACCGATTAGCCGCCGAAATTGACCTTGGCTTCGAGGTTGGAGCGAGAGTCAGCGTGGATCATGGCTTCTTCGAGAGTAATCGTGCCGGCCTTGTAGAGCGCAAGCAACGCATCGTCGTAGTTCTGTACGCCCTTCTCTCCGCTGTCCTTCAGTGCTTCCTTGACCTCGGAAATGTCGCCTTTGAGGATCAGGTCTTTGATGTGCGGCGTGTTCAACATGAGTTCGACCGCCGCGACACGCTTGCCGGTTCTGGCGCGAACGAGGCGCTGCGAGATGATGGCGCGAAGATAGTGGCCGAGATCCATGAAGACCTGGGAATGCTGCTCTTGCGGGAACAGGTTGATGATGCGATCGAGCGTCTCCGGCGCGTTGTTCGAGTGTAGTGTCGCCAATACCAAATGCCCTGTACCTGCCATATCGATGGCAGCCTGCATCGACTCCCGGTCCCGGATCTCACCGATCTGGATGACATCCGGCGCTGCACGCATGGCACTTTTGAGCGCCCGTCCATATGATTTCGTATCGAGTCCGACTTCGCGCTGATTGACGATCGACTGCTTGTTGGGATGCAGGAACTCGATCGGGTCTTCGATGGTGATGATATGCGACGAAGTTTTGTCGTTACGGTGATTGATCATCGCGGCCAGGGTCGTTGACTTGCCGTTTCCGGCAGCACCAACCATTAGCACCAGACCGCGTTTCAACATGACCAGTTCTTTCAATTGCTCGGGCATGCCGAGTTCGTCAAGCGTTGGCATTTCGGCGGTGATGTAGCGCAGCACCATCGCGACATTGCCACGCTGATGGAACACGTTGACGCGAAAACGTCCAAGTCCGGGCTCGGAGATCGCGAAGTCAACTTCGAGCTCACGTGTAAATGTGTCCAGGAGGGCGTCGTCCATCAGCTCGATTGCGGCCTGCTTCACCATCTTCGGCGTCATCTCGAGCTTGTTGACGGGCATGATCTTGCCATCGATCTTGATCTTGGCCGGGGCGAACGGAGCAAAGAAAAGATCAGAAGCCTTTTTCTCCACCATCAGTTTGAAAAGCGGTTTTACATTCATCGATTGCTACCGTTAGTCCCTTATCTAGGCTCAGAAACTCTGAGCGCTGTCTTCTTCCATGATCTTCAGGCTTTCAGACTGCTGGTCGTCCAGATTTCTTTCGCGCTTGCTCTCCAGTTTGACCCGGAGGCGCAGCTCGTTCTTCGAGTCAGCGTTTCTCATCGCTTCTTCGTATGAGATCGTGCCGTCTTCATACAAGAGGAACAGGGCCTGGTCGAAGGTCTGCATGCCGAGACGCGTAGACTTCGCCATGATCTCCTTGATATGGCCGACCTCACCTTTGAATATCAGATCCGCGATCAGGGGAGAATTGAGCATGATTTCCATGGCGGCGGCCCTGCCCACGCCGCTCTCGCGCGGTATCAGGCGCTGCGCCACAAAGGCCTTGGTATTCAGGGCCAAATCCATGAGCAGCTGTGTGCGTCTTTCTTCCGAGAAGAAGTTGATGATCCTGTCCATTGCCTGGTTCGCGCTGTTCGCGTGAAGCGTTGCGAGGCAGAGGTGACCAGTCTCCGAGAACTGTATGCCGTAATCCATGGTCTCGCGATCGCGAATCTCGCCGATCATTATGACGTCAGGCGCCTGCCGCAATGTGTTCTTCAAAGCCGCATGCCATGAATCCGTATCAACGCCCACCTCACGCTGGGTGATCACGCAGCCTATGTGTGGGTGTACGTACTCTATCGGGTCCTCGATCGAAACGATGTGCCCCTTCGAGTTTTCGTTTCGATGGCCAATCATCGCCGCGAGCGTCGTGGACTTGCCGGACCCCGTACCGCCGACGACAATGACGAGGCCACGCTTGTTCATCACGACATCTTTGAGTATCGGCGGGAGTTCGAGATCGTGCAGTGTCGGAATCTCGGTGGTAATCGTTCTCAGTACGGCGCCAACCATCCCTTGCTGAATGAACGCGCTAACGCGAAATCGGCCTATTCCCTGCGGGGCGATCGCGAAGTTGCATTCCTTGGTCGCATCGAATTCCTTGACCTGTTTGTCGTTCATGATAGAACGCACCATCATGGCCGACTGATCCGGCGAAAGCGGCGTATCTGTCGCTTTGTGGATAGTGCCGTCTACTTTGATCGCAGGCGGAAACCCGGATGTAAGAAACAGATCCGAGCCTTCTTTCTCGACCATCTTGCGCAACAGGTTTTGCGTTAGCCGTACCGCTTGTTCGCGTTCCATTACTTAAAACCTCTAGAAATTTTCCTTGATAACGGCGCGGTATCTCGCCTCTTCCTTGTTGATCAGGCCTTTCGACATCAATTCGGCAAGGTTTTGATCGAGCGTTTGCATGCCCAGACCCTGTCCGGTCTGAATTGCCGAGTACATCTGCGCGATTTTGCCCTCACGAATCAGGTTTCTGATGGCGGGCGTGCCGATCATGATTTCATGTGCAGCGATTCGTCCGCCACCGACCTTTTTCAAAAGTGTTTGCGAAATAACGGCCCGCAGCGATTCCGAAAGCATGGCGCGAACCATTTCTTTCTCCGCGGCCGGGAAGACATCGACGATTCGGTCGACGGTCTTGGCGGCGGAACTGGTATGCAGGGTGCCGAATACAAGGTGACCGGTTTCGGCGCCAGTCAAAGCCAGCCGAATTGTCTCCAGGTCGCGAAGCTCGCCGACGAGAATGACGTCCGGATCTTCACGCAACGCCGAGCGCAAGGCCTCGTTGAATCCGAGCGTGTCGCGATGCACTTCGCGCTGGTTGATCAGGGACTTCTTGCTCTCGTGTACGAACTCGATCGGATCCTCAATCGTCAGAATGTGATCGGGCTTGTTGTCGTTGATGTAATCGACCATGGCCGCCAGTGTCGTGGACTTACCGGAGCCGGTCGGGCCCGTGACGAGTACCATGCCACGCGGATGCATCGAGATGTCTTTGAATATGGCCGGGGCGCCGAGGTCATCCAGGGTCAGAATGTCCGATGGAATGGTCCGGAACACTGCTGCCGAGCCGCGGTTCTGATTGAAGGCGTTGACTCGAAACCGAGCCAGCTTCGGTATCTCGAACGAAAAATCCGTCTCCAGAAACTCTTCGTAGTCCTTGCGCTGCTTGTCATTCATGATGTCGTACACCATGCTATTGACGTCTTT
>CAYLSX010000004.1:0-47090 GCA_964386685.1 uncultured Woeseiaceae bacterium
CACATCGGCGACGCACCTTCGGCAACATGCTCTCTTAGAAAGTCGATAGTCTCGGATTCCGCTTTCTGCATCGACGTGGTGCTGGCGAGCACTCTGGCGGTCAGTCCGGAATCGCCGTGATGGCGCGTATTCCAATCGTCCATGGCGTCCATGGATGCCCGGCCCTGTTGAATCGCAACGACGGGCCCTTCTGCGACTTCATTCAATTGGGCGTCGGTGACAATCGTAGCGATTTCGATGATGTGGTCCGCGGTAGTATCGAGCCCGGTCATTTCCAGGTCGATCCAGATCAGCATGCTCGACGAAGCCGTCGCGCGTTTTTCATTTTCCTCAGTCATGGACGCTTCTCACTCGCTCCCTGCTGCGTATCAAAGTCTGGCTCATGTTCAGGATCGCTAGTGTAGCGCGACGTAGGATGCAAGGCTGCCTGCATCGCGGCATACTCTGCCCCGATGCAGTCGCTGAGAGCAAAAGCTGAATGACGATGCCGTTGGTCATTGCGACCTTCAGTCGGCGCATGGCGCTGCAACTTGCCGATGGCGAACAAGTAATGGCACGTGTCAAAGGCAAGCGCCTGAGGCCCGTTTGTGGCGATCACGTCGACGCGGAGCCGATCGCCAACGAGCCCGAGTGGCTGATCACGGATATTTCGCCTCGCAGGAATGAACTCAGCCGGCCGAATACGCGAGGCAAGGTCGAGATTCTTGCTGCGAACCTGAGTTTCCTGGCGGTCGTGAGCGCCGACCCTCCATCACCCGACTGGTTCATCGTGGATCGATATCTGTGCGCCGCGGAGCTCATGGGCGTTTCCGCAGCTGTCATATTCAACAAGACCGACCTGGCCGAGCCAGGTAAGGACACCATCGATACGCTGCAGGATTACGAGCGTATTGGCTACCGGACACTTCTCTGCAGCGCCAAAGCAGGCAGCAATCTGGAGGCATTGCAGGACCTCCTGGCAGACCAGACGGCAATTATTGTCGGTCAATCCGGAGTCGGCAAATCCAGCCTGATCAACCGCCTCGCGGAGAGTGCCGACCAACCTACCGCGGCCGTTTCCGAAGGCAGCGGTGAAGGCCGACACACCACCGTCAATTCCGTCATGCTGGCTCTGCCAAACGGCGGCGCGGTCATCGACTCACCCGGCGTGCGCGACTACGCACCAAGCACCGACAATGCGCAAGACGTAATACGAGGATTTCCGGAGATCGCGAAGTTCGGGTTTGATTGCAAGTTTTCAGACTGCCGCCATCTTCGCGAGCCCAATTGCGCCGTCAAAGCGGCAATTGAGTCAGGAGATATCAGCGCACGGCGGTACGAGAGTTACAAACGCCTGCTCAATCTGACCAGGCAACTCACGGAGGGCAGGTACTAGAACCCATCTCATCAAGCCGCATGGCCGCGAAGCGGCTTGATGAGATGGCTTCCAGGCTAGCCTGGTGGCCAGTCAAAAAGCCGGCCGCCCAGCAGGTGTAAATGCACGTGAAAAACAGTTTGACCGGCGGCCGCGTTGCAGTTCATGACGACCCGGTAGCCGTCCTCTTCAAATCCTTCCGCTTTCGCCAGTTCCTTGGCGACAAGATAAAGATTGCCGATCTCCTCAGCATCCGACGCTGTCAGGTCGTTGATCGTCGCAATGTGTTTGCGGGGAATAATCAAGATATGCGTTGGTGCTTGTGGATTGATGTCCCGAAAGGCCAGCACCTTGTCCGTTTCCAAGACGACGTCGGTGTCGAGTTCGCCGGAGATAAATTTGCAAAACAGGCAATCAGGATTACTTATCTCGGTTCTCACTTTTGTAGTTTTATTCGACAATTCGGCGGCCGAAAAACGCGTGCGACAAGGTGCCACTATCGACATACTCCAGCTCACCACCGAGCGGCACGCCGTGGGCGATACGGCTCGCCGGCACTTTGTAACGGGCTGCCATATCGGCAAGATAGTGGGCCGTCGCGTCTCCCTCGACCGTCGGATTCGTAGCAATGATGAGTTCTTTTACTTCGTCGTCCGCCAATCGCTTCTCCAGTGCATCCAGCCCCAGTTCGTCCGGGCCTATGCCGTCGAGCGGCGACAAGTGGCCCATCAGCACGAAATAAAGCCCCCGGAATCCGGTCGCGTCCTCGACTGCCATGACATCGGCGGGTGACTCGACGGTGCAGAGCAGCGACTCATCGCGCCCGGAAGCGCTGCAAATATTGCAAAGCTCGTGCTCCGTAAACATCCTGCAGCGCTTGCAGTGGCCGATTCCCGATACGCTTGCGCCAAGCGCCTTGGACAACTCCTCCGCTCCGTCACGTCCGCGCTCGAGCAGGTGAAACGCGATTCTTTGCGCCGACTTTTTGCCGATGCCCGGCATGCATTGAAGCGCATCGATCAGGCGAATCAACAACGGTGAGTAAGACACGGTGACGCGGGAATCAGAAAGGAAGTTTCATGCCGGGCGGCAAGCTGAGCCCGGATGTCATACCGGAGAATTTTTCCTGTATTGTTTTTTCGACGCGTCGGATGGCGTCATTGAATGCCGCTACGATCAGGTCTTCGAGCATTTCCTTGTCATCGCCCAACAGCGATTCGTCGATTTCGAGCGCCTGAATCTGGTGCTTGCAAGTCATGGTGACTTTTACCAGGCCGGCACCTGACTCGCCCGTAACGGTGATCTCGGCCATCTCTTCCTGAGCCTTTTGCATATCAGCCTGCATCTGCTGAGCCTGCTTCATCAACTGGCCAATGCCACCTTTCATAGTCGATTCCCGTTTAGTCGGACGACTCGCCCGACGATTGTTGCAACAATTCGATGGAATCCGGATTAAGCTGCGCACCGAACATATCCTGCAATGCTTTAACATTCGGATCAGATTCAAGCGACGCTCGGGCAGCTTCGAGTTTTTCGTCGACGCGCCTCGCCTCCTCCTGTATCGGCGTCTCCGATGCGGATTCCTCGATGCTGATTTCGACCCGCAATGTCTCGCCGAATCGTTCGCTTACAGCCTCGGCAAGTGCCTTTTGGCGCGACTTCGTGAGCAAAGATTGCGATCGGCTGTCCAGATTGAAATACAAGGTATTGCTTTCCCGTTTCAGGTACGCGCAATTGTTTGCCAGTAATTTATTCGCACCAGACAGATTCAACTCATGAACCAGTGCGCTCCAGTCCGGCTCCTGCCACTTCGCTGGGGCGGCGATTGTCTCGGGCCCGGCATTAGCGAGCGGTGCCGCTGGTACTGCCTTTGACGGTGTGTCACCTGTGGTCTTGCCAAGCGTCCGACGTGCCGTGTTGTCCGATGCCTCGCGACCAGCTGCCCTCGGAGGCTGAAACGCGAGCATGCGCAAGAGCGTCATCTCGACCCCGCATCTGGGATCCGGCGCAAGATGTAAATCACGACGGCCCAGTAGCGCCGTCTGGTAAAACAGTTGCACGTCTTCGGGCGCGATCTGCTGGCTGAGCTCCGCCAGCTCATCTTCGCTCAGCTCTTCCTCGACATCGGTCGCGCCGACAATCTGGTACACCGCAATTCGCTGCAGCGATCTCGAAAGGTCATCAAGCAATCTGCTGTAGTCCGGGAACTGCTGGTCTATTTCTGCAATCGCACTCAACAGCCCCTGGGCATCGCCGCTTGCCAGCAGCGTCAGCAAGGCCGAAACATGTTGCCGGTCGATCGTGCCCAGCATTACGCCGACAGGCTCTTCCAGTACATCACCACCGCAATAAGCGATGGCCTGGTCGAGAAGACTCAAGGCATCTCTGAGACTGCCGTCTGCCGCGCGAGCCAGCATCGCCAGCGCCGCGGGTTCGGCTTTTACCTTTTCTGCCTCGCAGATATGAGCGAGGCGATCCCTGATCAACTTTGGTGTCAGGCGTTTCAGATTAAATTGCAGGCATCGCGACAAGACGGTTACCGGCAGCTTCTGCGGATCCGTGGTCGCCAGGAGAAACTTCACGTGCGGCGGCGGCTCTTCAAGCGTCTTTAGTAATGCATTGAACGAGCTTTTCGACAGCATGTGTACTTCGTCGATCAGGTAGACTTTGAAGCGGCCTCTCGCCGGCGCGTATTGAACGTTATCGAGAAGTTCGCGCGTATCGTCCACTTTGGTTTTCGACGCCGCATCGACTTCGATCAGGTCGACGAAGCGGCCCTCGTCGATCTCCAGACAGGACGAGCACTTGCCACAGGGACTCGCTGTAATACCCGTTTCGCAGTTCAACGCTTTTGCCAGAATGCGAGCGATCGTCGTCTTGCCGACGCCGCGAGTACCGGCAAACAGATAGGCGTGGTGCAGGCGTTGGCTTTCCAGCGCGTTCGTCAATGCCTGCAGGACATGCTCCTGCCCTACCGTTTCCGAAAAGTCCTTGGGTCGCCACTTGCGGGCGAGAACGAGATAGCTCATTTTTTAAGCGATTTACCTGTGAAGGTCGATTGCCGGTCAGATCGACCAGTGTAACCAATGGGACACCGCCGACAAACCACATTTTTGTCTGAGAAGGCCCGCGCCAGCCGATCTCCGGCACCCGGTGTCACCGCTGCCGCTGCTCCCTTCCGGGCCTGACGGGGTTCACGGCTGACCGTCGCGGAGAAGCCGGCGCGGACCGACGGCGATTATGACTCAGGGGCCTGAGCGAATGCTATGCCCCCGTCCAGGCAGCCGGTCAGCCGTAGCGGCGAAAATGCAGTATATTCCCCCTCCTTAACTCATTCGCACAGACACAATGAAAGAAATCCTCGTACCGATCTCGCCCGGCGAACTCCTCGACAAAATTACGATCCTGGAGATCAAGTCGGAACGCATGGAGGATCCACAGAAGGTGGCAAATGTAACTCACGAACTCCGGCTGTTGAGCAAGGTCTGGTCCGACTCAGTCGCCGAAGACGAGACCATTGCCGGGCTGCATAGCCTGCTGAAGTCGATCAATGAGGAATTGTGGCAGGTCGAAGACGATATCCGTGATGAGGAACGGAATAACAGATTCGACGAGCGATTTATTGAACTGGCACGCGCCGTTTACGTCACCAACGATAAACGCGCTCAGGCGAAAAAGGACGTGAACCTGCACCTCGGTTCGGACATCGTCGAGGAAAAATCCTACAAAGATTATTCCTGACGCAGATCTGCAGCGGCCTGCTCAAGTTTTTCGACGACTTCATCGACCTGAATCAAGTCCATAACTCCCGGTTGTTCAATCCGCGTACCCCAGCGCAGCTCATGCGGTTCTTTTCCACGAAACTTTCGTGCCGCATCCGGAAACTTGTCGACGCACCGATCAAGTGAGTTATAGGGCCCGCTCCGTTTTGACCAGGTGCACGCGTGCAAGCCGATAACGGCGGTGCCCAGCGCGTTGGCGAGATGGCTCGGTCCCGCATCCGGAGACAAAACGATGTCTGCCCGCTGCAGTAGTGCCAGAGACTGCGGCAAGGTGTCTTTAGCGATGAGATTGACAACCTCACGAGTCATCGTCTCCTCAATCGCTGCGCCAATGGTCAGCTCAAGCTCACTGGGTCCGCCCGCCAACACGACACGCATGCCGAGCTTCTCGATCGCATAATCGGCGACGGCGGCGTAACCCTCTACCGACCAGTTGCGCAACAGATGGCTCGAACAGGGCGAGATAAGTAAAGTCTGTTGCTCTCCTGGCAGTGCCTGCTGCGCAAAATCCCTGCTGGCATCAGAAACCGGCAGATTCCAGTACGGCTCATCCGCATCCAGATCCAACGCTCTCGCGAACGACAAGAATCCCTGTACCTGGTGTTGCTGAGGAACGCCAACGACACCGCCATGCGTAAACCACTGATGCAGGTCGCGCGAGCGGGCCTTGTCCCAACCGAGTTTCGTCGTGGCCTTAATACGGCTACTTGCGATATTTGCGCGCATAGCGACCTGCATATGAAGCAAGTAATCGAATCGTTCGCCGGCGAGATTCCGCCCTAGGTCGCGGTACGCGCGAATTCCCGCCTTCTTATCGAAAACGACGAAACGAACGCCTTCGATGCCTGAGAGTATTTGGTGCTCCAGCTTGCCGCAGACCCAGGTAATGTCGATGTCGGGCGCCTGCTCCTGGATTACGCGTACGACAGGCAGGACATGACTCACGTCGCCGAGGGCGGACAAACGCAGGATGCAAATGTTAGCCATGCATCGTCCGCCATGCGTCAGACACGGCGATCGCGCTCATATTGAATATGCCTTTCACCGTGGCCGACGGCGTAACGATATGCGCCGGCTTTGCGGTTCCGGAAAGAATAGGCCCGATCAATAGCGCGTCGTTTACGGAGCGAATCAACTCCATTGAGATATTCGCGGTATCCAGATTCGGCATGATCAGCAGATTGGCAGTGCCCTTCAGGATGGTGTGCGGATTCAGGGTATTGCGTATGGCCTCGTTCATTGCCGATATGGCGTGCATCTCTCCATCGACTTCCAGCTCCGGACTGGCATCCTTGAGCATCCAGGCTGCATCGCGCATCTTTCGCGCCGACTTGGCACGTGACGATCCAAAATTGGAGTGTGACAGCAAGGCAATTTTCGGTTTTATTCCGAAGCTGCTGATACGTTTCGCGCACGCCTGAGTCGTGTTCACAATATGTTCCGCGCTGGGATCGACCTCAATATGCGCATCCGCAATAAAGAGCGGTCCTTGCGGCAGAATCAAAACACTCATGGAGGAGATTTTTTGATTCCGCTGTGCCGGGCCAATTATCTCGATGATGTGCTGTAGATGATGATCGAAGCGGCCAATGGTGCCGCAGATCATTGCGTCGGCGTGCTCCATGGCCAACATGCAGGCGGCAATCGCCGTGCTGTTGGTACGCATGACTGTCTGTGCTGCCGAGACCGATACACCTTTCCGACACACGAGCGAATGATAGAACTGCCAGTATTGACGGTAACGCGGATCGTCTCCCGGATCGACCAGCTCAAAATCGTCACCACTCGTCATTCGAAGGCCCAGTTTCTCGATCCTGCCCTCCACGACCTCTCTACGGCCGACGAGTATCGGTTCGGCGATGTTTTCATCGACCACTACCTGTACCGTTCGAAGCACCGTTTCGTTTTCACCCTCCGCAAACACCAGACGCTCCGCATCACGCTTTGCAACATCGATGATCGGCTGCATAAACATCGTGCCGCGATGACTGAACGCGTGAAGCGTCTCTTTGTAGGCATCGAGATCGGCAATCGGCCTGGTCGCCACACCTGAGTCCATCGCGGCCTTTGCCACCGCAAATGACACCTCTTCCATCAATCGTGGATCGAACGGTTTCGGTATCAGATAGTCCGGGCCGAAGCGTAAGGACTCACCTCGGTATACGTTAGCGACAACGTCCGTAGACTCTAGCCTGGCGATATCGGCTATCGCATCGACGCAGGCGAATTTCATTTCCTGGTTTATGCTAGTCGCACCGACGTCGAGTGCGCCGCGGAACAGAAACGGAAAACACAGGACGTTGTTAACCTGGTTGGGATAGTCGGATCGACCGGTCGCCATAACAACATCCGAACGCGTTTCAAAGGCTACCTCCGGCATTATCTCCGGTGTGGGATTTGCAAGTGCCAACACTAATGGCCGCTTTGCCATCTTTTTGAGCATTTCAGGCTTCAGCACATCCGGCGCCGAGAGTCCCAAAAATACGTCTGCGCCGACAATCGCCTCGGCAAGATCGCGTTTCCTGGTGTTCCTGGCGTACTTGGCTTTGTACGGATTCATTTCCTCGGTGCGACCCTCGTAAACCACGCCCTGCAGATCAACGAGCGTAATGTTTTTCATCTGCAAGCCGAGTTCGACCAGCAAATCGAGACAGGCCAAGCTTGCCGCCCCGCCACCGGTACTGACCAGTTTGACCTTTTCCAGTTTTTTCCGGACAACGCTGAGACCATTTTTGAGGGCAGCTGCAGCGACAATGGCGGTGCCGTGCTGGTCATCGTGAAACACCGGAATGCTCATGCGCTCTCGCAGTCTTTTCTCCACTTCGAAACAAGCCGGCGCAGCAATGTCTTCCAGATTGATGGCACCGAACGTCGGCTCCAGCGGCGCGATGATTTCTATCAACTTATCGGGGTCTGACTCGTCGATCTCCAGATCAAAGACATCGATGCCGGCAAATCTCTTGAACAAAACGGCCTTCCCTTCCATCACCGGTTTCGACGCCAACGGACCGATTGCGCCAAGGCCAAGCACCGCCGTGCCATTGGAAATTACGGCGACGAGGTTGCCGCGAGTCGTATAGACGGCCGCCTGACTCGGATCTTCTTTGATTTTGAGGCAAGGAAATGCAACGCCGGGCGAATATGCCTGCGACAGGTCCAGCTGATTCGCCAATGGCTTGGTCGCTGTGACCGTTAGTTTTCCGGCGGGTTCCGCGCTGTGATACGCGAGAGAGCTTTGTTCAAGCGGATCCGTCATGGGATTCTTCTTCTAGGCGCCCAGAATCTGGTGCATTGCTCCTAAGCCTAGCGCTTTCAAACCATCCGTCAACACAACAAAAAAGCGGCCAAATGGCCGCTTCTTAAATATGAGGACGCTAGGGCAGGTCTGCTGGTCCCATTTTCCTGACTCTTTCCCGGTTCACTCTCCTTGCGGCTAGCTCCCCGCGGCCGAGCCCGAATCTGTTCTTTGTATCGGGCTACCCATGGTATAGCACTTTGATTATTCCGAGATCTTCAAAGCGTTCCGTCTGTTCCCCTGGTCAGCTTTCGCTAACCAGTTTCCCTTCAGGTACTACCATCTGCGTCCACCGCCCCCGACACTGACCGAGGCTCGGACCTCTTTCAGCAGGGCGGTGCTAATGGCCGAAGCCATTAACATTGAGGCTATTGCCTCAAGTTGCATGTTAGTCATCAATTGAGGGAGCGCAACTTTTTTTGCGGCAACAAGAATCCCCGGAAAAGCTACCCGTAAGCCTTCCGAAAGCATCCGAAATTTTCTTAAAGTAAAGTCGTAAGAGTGGCCGCGACGATCGATCCGAAATCTGCGCAATTCGGACTCTTTACTATTCGAGAACCTTTTTCTTCAGCCGCTGAAATTCGAGTTCCGTCAGAATTCCCTGGTCTCTTAGTTGACCTAAGGTTCGCAACTGCTCGAACACATCCGGCCCGGAAGCCATAGCCTCTTTCTCCTGCCGGGCGGCGGCCGCCGCCTGGGCACGTTCGCGCTCCAGTCGTTTGTTCTCGAGGCGCAGTTCCTCCTGCTCGTGGCGTTCAATCTCTTGACGCAGTCGCTCGTTTTCCAGCCGCAATCGTTCCTGCTCGCGGCGCTCGTTTTCCTGCCGCAGCCGCTCTGTCTCAAAGCGCATCGCTTCCTGTTTACGGCGCTCGGCCTCAAATCGTGCTTGCTCCTGCCGACGTCGCTCCGCCTCATAGCGCTGGTGATCCTCTACCGTAGCTGCCATCTCTTGCCCGACCGTCTCCCCATAATCCTGGGACGACGCAGGGGCCCCCACCGCCAGACAAAACAGTGCGAGAGATGCGTTTCTCAGTAAGTTCGATTTGCCCAACATGATCAAACCCGGCGTGATTCGAAATTCAGATACCCCTACCATACAACGGCTTAACGGCAGAAATTGCGACCCGTGTCTCATCTCCAAGCGATTGATTGCAATCAGGAAACGAGGCTTGAGGGCAATATGATTTGGCGTGACAGCGGCATCAACGCCATCACCACTTCGCTACAAGTACGACAAGATCGAACGCCCGGATACGTTGTCAAGTACATCACAGAATCACCATTTCATCGGTGATAATCTCCAAGTTGTCATAATGTTTTTGCTTTGTAGTCACCGAAGATGCATTCAGGGCACACAATTCCTTATCGTCGCGATATTCAGGGTCTCAGGGGCGTTGCGATTGCACTCGTCATGCTCGCTCATGCTGGAATACCCGGATTCGCCGGCGGTTTTGTCGGCGTCGATGTCTTCTTCGTGCTGTCCGGATACCTGATCACCGGATTGCTGGTCCGAGAGAAGCTATTGACAGGCAAAATCCGCTACAACAAATTCCTGGCACGCCGGCTGCGGCGCCTGCTTCCGGCAATGCTCGCAATGCTCATAACGGTGCTGGTGCTGGCAACTCTCTTGCTCTCGGCATACGAGACGCGCATGCAATCGGGCTCCTTCGTGTACGCGGCAACCTGGACCAGCAATTTCTTCTTCGCGTTATCGGAATTTGATTACTTTGCGGCCTTGCAGGCAAAGGACTTGTTCCTGCACACATGGTCGCTCGGCATTGAGGAGCAGTACTACATAGTCTGGCCCTGGCTGGTCGCCCTCTCGTTTGCGTTCCTGCGTAGCGGCAGCAGCGTGAGTAAACGCAAGAAACCGTTGCTCTACTTACTGGCTATTGTCTTTACCCTCAGCCTGGGATTGTGCCTGCACTGGGCCGAATACGGGCCGCTGCTGAGCTTTTACATGATGCCGGCCAGGGGATGGCAATTTGCGATGGGCGCCGCCGTATTCATCTGGTTTCAGAATTTCGGGGCATCGACGGCAAAGAAGGAAAGTCGCCCCGCGTCAACGCTATCTAATTCATTAATCGGTGCTGCGGGAATTTTGCTGATCATTGGCAGCGCGACGCTGCTGAATTCCGAACTCGTCTATCCAGGTCTTTATGCGCTGGTCCCATCGGTCGGTACCGCTCTGGTGATTCTTGCCGGGCGGGAGGCAAATTCGACTGTTTTGAATCGAGCGCTTGAAAGCAGGCCACTCGTATGGGTGGGTGACCGTTCATACTCCTTGTATCTCTGGCACTGGCCCGTTTTGCTGCTTGGCGACGCGTTCGGCCTGACTCGAAATATTGCCGGCATCGTATCCCTTGTTGCCACATCCATATTGCTGTCGCATTTCAGCTATCGGCTAATCGAGCGACCGTTTTGGAAAGGGCGTTTTAGCAGCGCCGCGCCGTTTCGTACGTTTGTCGCTTCCGTTGCCGTGGTCGCTCTCGCGGTTGCTGTGTCACATGGCCTGAAAATCAACGTCTTCGGTGAGCCACAGGTGATCGCGAAACAGGGCGACTACAATCCGCGTCGTGATGTGCCGGCCATATACGATCCGCAGCTTGGCTGCGATTCGTATTATCACAGCGCGGAACTGGTGCCCTGCTTCGAAGGTGACGTGAATGCAAAGCATAACGCCGTATTGCTCGGCGACAGTATTGGCGCGCAGTGGGTATCGCTGCTTACCGAGGCTTATTCGTCGCCCAACTGGCGTGTAGCTGTGCTGACGAAATCCGCCTGCCCGATTGTCAATGAAGACTACTACTACGCCGCGATAGGTGATTACTACCACGTGTGCGCGGCATGGCGCGACTCGGCGATTGCGTACCTCGCCGAAACCCGACCGGACATCGTATTTATCGGAAGTTCGTCGCAATACGCGTTTACTGCAAAGCAGTGGACCGATGGTGTCACCGGGGTGCTTGAGCAACTCACTGCCGCCGCGACACAAGTGGTTGTTATCCCGGGTACGCCGGAGCTCAGTTTCGATGGACCCAGTTGTCTAGAGTCACCGTATCGCTACTCTTTTCGACTGCTTGACAGTCGGCGTGAGTGCGAGGAGAGGCTTGTGAGCACGACCAGCGAGGAAGTTTCCAGCTATCTCCGGCAGGCCGCAGCCCGTTTTGAAAATGCCCACATACTGGACTTCAATGATCTGGTATGCCCGGGCCGCCGCTGCGCCGCCCAGAGTTCGGACGGGCTGACTGTATTTCGCGATAGAAGGCACCTCACAGAGACTTTCGTTAAGGCGCAGGTGACAGAAGCCCTGTCTCGACTCCGGCGAATTCGCGTTGGTCCGAATTTTCCGCAAAAGGCGGCAGTCCTCGCCGCCAACGATTGAATTGGTATATGAAGACTGATCGGCTAACTGTTGTCGCCCTGGTCAGCCTCGCCACCGTCACGATCCTGACGTTTTCGGCCTTCTCACCCGGCTTATCCGGACCGCTTTTGCTCGACGATCTGCCCCAGCTGAATGCATTGATCGAGCAAAGCGCTGACGAACCAGCCGCACTCGTTGGAAAGTTCATCATCAGCACCAGCGGGCCACTTGGGAGGCCCGTTTCAATGGCAACGTTCATCGCCGACGCGATAGGCCACGGTCCGGATATCTGGTGGTGGAAATACAGCAATCTCATGTTTCATCTGATCAGCGGTCTGCTCGTCTGCTGGTTGACGGCATTACTGTTGCAGAAATTGCCAACGAAGACTGGCACCGATCCGTGGATCGTAGCGGTGGTCGTCGCCGGGCTGTGGCTACTTCACCCACTTCAGGTAAGTACGGTTCTCTATACCGTACAACGCATGACCGAGTTATCCACTCTGTTTGTGCTGGCCGGGCTGGTCTGTTACGTCAAAGGTCGGCTTTTGCATGATCGATCAGTGCGCCAGGGCTGGCTGCTCATTGGTATCGGATTCATACTGTTTTATCCACTGGGAGTTTTTAGCAAGGAGAACGCCCTCGTTTACCCCGTTTACTGCACTCTGATCGAGCTTTTCGTTTTGCAGTTCCGAGGCTCGGCATCACTGCAAAGACAGGTCAAGACATTTCACGGTTTGCTCGTAGTCGGATATGCCTCGGTGGCCATCCTGATTCTGGTCAATTTCTCGAGTATCGTTTTGGACAGTTACGCGTATCGCGACTTCACCTTGTCCGAACGGGCGTTTACCCAGGTCCGCGTCATTGTGATGTACCTGTCGCAAATACTTCTGCCGATACAAGGAAATATGGGGTTCTTTCATGACGACATTGCTGTATCAACCGGCTTGTTCGATCCAGTTACCACCCTGCTTTCCGCATTGCTTCTATTTGCTCTTTTCGCAAGCAGTATCGCCCTCAGGCGAAGGCTGCCTCTTTACGCGTTCGGCATTCTGTTTTTCTTTACATCGCACGTACTCGAATCGTCCATACTTGGTTTGGAACTGATGTACGAGCATCGAAACTACATTGGCATATTCGGCATCTTGCTCGCGAGCGTGGCGGTCGTGCTGGCACTGAGACCGCAGCGCCAAAGTGTGGCCATTGTTTCCGCGGCAATTCTGCTAGGGTTATCGGCGCTGACCTGGCAGCGATCGCAGACGTGGTCCAATCCGGGAGATATGTATGTTTACATGCATAACACACATCCAAAGTCTCCGCGGCTAAACCTCGTATTCTCCAATGTGTACGCATCTTCAGGTGATTTTGATAATGCCCGCCGTGCGCTGTCCATTGTCGGAGACGATCTTGGCACGGATATGCACAGCCTGTTTTTGTCCTGCCTGGAACATCGGCGCATTAGCGACGAAGCCATGTCAGCGATCGGTCGGTCGCGAGACGGTGTCGTTGATGGTCACGTGACGTCCAGTGTCGAGGGGCTTGTAAGAGAGGTGATCAGTGGACGCTGCGAAGCATCGCTACAGTCTCTCGTCCAGGTGCTCGATCATGTGCTGGCATCGCCTGCCCGTTCTGCGACGGACGGAGCGGCGGTGCTGTACGCCAAGGCGGCATTGCTGGAGTCGATGAACGACATCGATGCGGCCGTGGATCAGTACTTGAAGGTTCAGCAACTATCAAGCATCGACGCGAAGGCCTTGTACCTGGCCGCCGCTACGCTGATCAGGTCCGGTCGCCCGGATGCAGCGCGAAAAATTGCAAGCCGCGCATACGCACTGGAAAAGACCACGAGGTCTCAAAGCGGCGAAACCGCAGAGCAGGTCTATCTGGCACTGGGACGAGCCTACGAGGAACGACAGCAATTCGATAACGCCCTGGAGGTCTATGGTGAAGCGGCATCGTCCATTCCCGCACGATCACTGTTCTACCTGAAAACGGCGGAGCTTTTGCTTAGATTGCGGCGATATGATGAAGTTGAGCAAGTGCTTGCTGACATGCGCAGCCGTCAGCTTGTTGATCTGGATCAATACGAGTATGCAATGCAGCGGCTCGCGACAAGGCTGAACGGGCGGAACTGATGACCGATATCATGGATGACAAAGACGCTGACATGAGGGGTGCGTTTCTCCTCGCCGTCGTACCGTGCCTGAATGAAGAGAACACGGTTGCCTGGGTCGTTTCAAATATTCCTCGAAATATTGATGGCATCGGCAAAGTCGAAGTGCTGGTCTTTGATGACGGCTCGACCGACACGACTGCAGAGCGCGCTCGAGCCGCGGGTGCAGAGGTCGTCAGCCATGCATCGAATCAGGGTCTGGGTGCCACATTCTGCGATGCCGTCGGTATTGCCATCGAAAAAGGTGCCGACATCATGGTCCATATCGACGGCGACGGACAGTTTGATCCGTCGGATATTCCCTTGCTGATCGAGCCTGTCGTCAATAAGCGCGCCGACATGGTGACCGCATCAAGATTCCTGAAAAAAGAGCTGACTCCCGAGATGCCATTGATCAAGCTGTGGGGTAATCGTGGCGTCGCTTTCATTGTGCGGCTTTTGTCAGGACAGCGATTTCAAGACGTATCCTGCGGGTTTCGGGTCTTCTCGCGCGAAACGCTGCTAAGGCTGAATCTGTTCGGAAGCTTCACTTACACACAGGAATCTTTTCTCGACCTGATATTCAAAGGGCTTACCATAATCGAAGTACCGGTCAAGGTCCGCGGTGTCCGCGAGTTCGGAACGTCCCGTATTGCGTCCAGTGTTCCACGTTATGCGGCAAGGTCACTCAAGATCATGTTACAGGCGTTTATATCGTACCGGCCATTCAGGCTTTTCTTTGCGATTGCGCTTGTTTGTTTTCTAATCGGGTTCGGATTCCTCGGTTTTCTCGGCCTCCACTATCTCGAGACCGGCGCGTTCTCGCCGCACATCTGGGCAGGCTTCGTCGGCGGTTCAATGAGTTTTGTCGGCTTTTCGACACTGATTACGGGACTGATCGGTGATATGTTGGTGCGAATTCGCATGAACCAGGAGCAGATCCTCTATCACTTGAAACGATCGGGCCTCGATGGGAATAAAACCAACACCCCGAAATAACAGATCAACTCGACCAGCGTAAACCAGAGGCGCAAGCCGATCGCCAGTGCCTCCGCAATGCCGTGTGGTAGGAGTCGCCCGAGTTGCACGGCGAGTGCGCCTTCGCGGACGCCCAGACCACCCGGCGCCACAATCGCGACCAGGCTAACGACGTGGGAAAGCGCGTAAATTCCGCACAAGCCTGCAAGCGCCGACAAGGGAAATAGATTCAGGCTTTGCGACACAAGAAATAGCGAGAGGCCCGACAGAAGATAGAAGAGGATGTACGGCACGACCGCGGCGAGTATGTCGCGCGAGCGAAAGGCGACCGACTCCAGTTCCGGGAATTTGTCCCTCAGGAATGGCAAACCGAGAAGAAAACGAAAGCCAGCGGGAAACAGGAGAACCACGGCAACGACCAGCAAGCCGACTCCGACGAGGACCTGGCTGTCGGCTGCCGTATAGTAGGAGATTGCCAGAAGTGAAACCGCGCTACCCGCCAGTATTGCAAGCAGGGTTTCCACCACCGTCAACGCAGCGCCGGCAGCCGGCGGAATTCCGACTGCGGTACCCATCCGTGCGCGTTCTACAACCAAGAGCACCTTGCCGGGAACATAACGGTAAAAATACGAAACCCACCAGATGCGCAGATAGTGCCCGATCTGACCAGCTGAATAATGACCCGAGCGTCGTAGCAGTATCACCCATCCCAGGAATAGGCATTGGTACGCGACAAATGCTGAAAGCAGCGCGCCGGCGAGGCTTGCTCCGCCCCACTCCGTTCCCAACGACGCTAGCTGCGCGCGGCCCGAATAAACCTGCCAGCCAAGGTAACCGACAATCGCGAACAGAAGGACTAGGCGAACAACACCATATACCCGCGATAGCACCGTTTTAGCAGAACTTTGTTTATTCAAATTTTTCGAGTTCCTTCCCGGCAAAGGTATGCCGGTATGCCACCGCCCAGTAAATCGCCAGTGGTCCCGCCGCCGGAATTTTTATCATACGCAGCTGGTGAAAGCCGGCATCCAGTATCTGCTGGTGAATGGAAGCCGCATTGCTCTGGTGGTAGTGCCCTTCAAACCCAGCCAACCAACGGCCAAGACGGTACAACATGTTCTCTGTTGGCAAGCTGACGAGCAGCAGGCCGTCAGGTTTTAGTCGCTCGCGGAAAAACGAGAGCGTATCGTCCAGTGGCTCGATGTGTTCGAGTACTTCTGCTGCGATTATCGTATCGACACTTTTCGTTGCGACTTGATCCTTGGCGTCCTCAGGATCTAACAACGAGACCTTGTCGAGTCCCCATTCGTCTACCAGCAGCCGGGCGGGCTCGAGAACGATATCGATACCGAAAACCTGATCCGCGATCTTACTGGCTTCGTCGAACAGGACGCCTGTTCCGCAACCGAAATCCATGACAGTGATTGCGGAATTCCCGTTAATGTCTCCTGAGAAATCGTGCAGGAGCTTCGCGACAACGTCCAGGCGCTGCCATGCCATCCAACGCATGGCCGGGTTACGGTGTATATAACTCGGAATGGCCATTTCGTCCCTGTCCTCGGCAGAGATCGAATCAGCCATTCGCGAAAGTAGTTCTTGCGGAATTCTTTTGATACACGTCCCCGGTAACTTGACGCACGAAGTTACAGAACAGTGTCCCGAAAAGCCATTGTGGATCGCCGTTCACGGTCGCTCGCATGCGGCTGCGCCGCTGCGCGAGCCGAACAGGGTTCTAATGCGGTGACCCTCTCATATCCTCATACATTTGTAGTAGCTTTTCAGAGTAAGGCGAAATCGGTGGTACATCATTGCAGACAATCGGAATCCCCCGCGCTTGGAGGTCGGCAGCGCGAAGATCGATCTCCAGGACCCCGTTAATCGGCCAAAAGTGGCCGTTAGGAACCTTCGTTACATAGATACATATCGAAGACACGCTCGCGGAACCAATCACTTCTTTGCAACTCGTTGATTCGCGATCTGGTCACAGACTTTATCGTTCCATCGGCTTGTTTCACTACAATCGCGTACGGTTGCTGTTTGGTAAGTCTATTGCAAGCCCTTCGAATTTCGCTATATCGCGCTGTATAAACGTTGCGCCAAATCTTGTAATAGGTGGAAAGATCATCGTTCTGCTTTAGATCGAGCGCAACTCTTTCAACCATTCTCTTCGTGTGAACTGAAAACCCGCGAAAGTGTTGACATAAAGATATCGTGTGCCGGTCTTGTGTGGCTTTAACCTCCCACAAAAGTCGGAAAAGTGTGACGGACGTCACAATCATAAGTGTGAAGATGGTCTCACTGTCCGAATAGAGTTAAAAATTCCCCGTTTGGATCGGCAGGCGTTTTCCGGAAATCTCGCTGCCTGGCGACGGTTGGATAGGGACGAATCGTTCCGATGAATAGTCGGCTGGATCAACCAGCCGGACCTTCCGCTGTAAGCCACGGTCATCGAGTTCAAGAACAAGCGAGCAGCAATGCGATGACAAGTGACGACAAATTGGATTTCTCGGGTCAATCCGGTTGCGACGCCCTGACTCCCTCCATGGGAGGGTGTTGACATGGTGGTCCGATTAGCTGACGTCGATTCCATACGGCAGTGGGACCAAGAGCCATTCGGGGGTCGCGAATCGAGCTGGCTGCAATTCATTCGCAGGCATCCCGCTAGGCTGGGCTTCGGCCTGGCAATTTTTCTTCTCTTAGTCGGCTGGTTTACACGCGACCTGCACTATCTTTCAGCGGATGAAGGGCTGGGATATGCGCTTGGCATCGTGTCGCTGACTTGCATGGCAGTTCTTTTAACGTACCCGCTGCGAAAACGCGTACGGTTTTTCAAGTTTTTCGGGCCGTTGCCGAAGATGTTCAGGAATCACATGGTCCTCGGCGTCAGCGCGCCGATTGCGGCACTTTATCACTGCAACTTTCAGCTCGGATCGCTTAACAGCCGGATTGCGCTCTTTTCGGCGCTGCTTGTCGCCGGAAGCGGCCTCATCGGCCGGTTTATTTACAGAAAGATTCATCTTGGCCTGTACGGAAGGAAAACGAATCTGAGAGAACTGCTGTCACGCGTAAAGCTCCATCTGCCGGACGAACAGAAGCTGGGCAACTTCGCGCCCGAATTGATGAAGCGAATTACACATTTTGACCGCCAGGTATTGGTCCCGCCGAAGGGCATTCTCGACAGCGTCAGGCTCCCGATTGTGCTCGCCATCAAAACGCGGCTGCAGTACTGGCGACTGGCTATCTTCACCCATCTGTCACTGATGTATGCGGCAAGACGGTCGTCGGATATTGCCAGGTATCGGCTGGAATTCGAGCGGGCAACCCTCGAATACGTAAGGACACACCTGCGCCAGGTTCGTCGTGTAGCCGAATTTAACGCTTACGAACGGTTATTCGCGCTTTGGCACAAGGTGCATATTCCATTTTTTGTGTTGCTGTTCGTGTCCGTCATCCTCCATGTTCTCGCCGTTCACCTGTATTGACTGAAATGCGGAGCGCTTATCGTTGCTTATTGGTGGCCTGTATGTTGCTCACACTACCCGTCTCAACCAGCCAGCAATTCGCACAGGCGTCACCGCTAGAGAAATGGTTGATTATGCCGGGCCCGGTCGTCGCTGATCATGCCGACCTGGAAGAGGACTGTGAGAACTGCCACGATCCGCTGTCGGATCGGCCACAAGGCGAGCTTTGCATCGCATGTCATACAGAAATCGGCGTCGACGTGAACTATGACGCCGGCTTTCACGGGCGGCTTCCCACATCGCAGCGTATGCAGTGCTCGAGTTGTCACACCGACCATGAGGGCCGGGACCAAGTCATTGCCAAGTTCGACGAAGCAACGTTCGATCACGCACTAACAGACTTCTTTTTGTTCGGCGCCCACCTGGATGTCGCCTGTGTCGATTGCCATGTTCCGGGCGAGCTGCACCGAAGTGCGAACACTACCTGTATCGGCTGTCACCGGGCCGACGATCCACATAAAGGCCAGCTCGGCGACGACTGCAAATCATGTCATAACGCGACCTCCTGGATCGATGCGAAATTCGACCATAAGGGCACTCGCTTTCCGTTGACCGGGGCGCACGTCCTCGTCGACTGCTCCGGCTGCCATCGCAGCGATGATTTTTCAGATGTTGGCCAGACTTGTGTTGCCTGTCATCGGAGTGATGACGTCCATGAGGGACGCAACGGCACTCAGTGCGCGCAATGTCATAGCACCACCAACTGGACGAATTTCACGTTTGACCACCTGGCGATGACAGGATTCGCGCTGGATGGCGGACACAGTGGCCTTAGCTGTCAGGAGTGCCATCGCGCCAAGGACTTTCGTGACCTCGGCGGTAGCGAGTGCAACTCCTGTCACCTTCAAGACGATGTGCACAAAGGAAAGAACGGCAAGGACTGCGAAAGTTGCCATGGCATCAGCAACTGGTCATCGGTGAGATTCAATCATGTGATGAAAACCGGATTCTCGCTCCCGGTGGGACACGAAAAACTCGCTTGTGAATCTTGTCACGCCGATAACATCCACGACGCTGTTCCGAGGCTTTGTGGCGCGTGCCACATTGACGACGACGCACACAAAGGGCAGCTTGGCCAACAGTGCGAGTCCTGCCATGTCGCGACGAGTTGGACTGCACAATTGTGGTTCGACCATGACCTGACAAACTTCCCACTCATCGGGGAACATGCAGGCATCGCTTGCGATCGGTGTCATGATTCTGCGGCATTCCACGATACGAGGGCCTATTGCGTCGCCTGTCACGGCGGCGACGACCCACATCGCGGAGCGCTTGGAAATCAATGCGACACCTGCCACAACCCGGCCAACTGGCAGGCGTGGCGATTTGATCACGACGCACAATCGGATTTTCCGTTAAGCGGTGCTCATGTTGGACTTGCTTGCGAAGCCTGTCATTCCAAACCAGTAAGGCAAAGCGCCAATATTCCGGATGACTGCAATTCTTGTCATCGACGCGACGATCCGCATTCGGGTCGCTTCGGCAATAACTGTGATAGCTGCCACACGACGTCTTCATTCTCACAAATCGGGGGACTGTGAATGTACCGGTCACGTTTCGGAGGTGGAATCCCGAGGGTGTTGAAGCTAACGATGCTTGTCGCGCTGTTGGTGCCGGCCGCATCCGATCCTTCGGCGGCACAGCCGACATTCGATCATTTCACGACCGGATTTCGGCTCGAAGGCGCACACCGCTTTGCCGAGTGTGAGTCTTGCCATACGGATGGCGTGTTCGAAGGCACACCAACACGATGTGGCGACTGTCATACCCAGGCAAGCCGAATGCGCGCGGCGTGGCAGCCTGCGACTCATATAATTACAAGCGACCGCTGCGACTCGTGTCACCGTCCGAACGCCTGGGTTGCAGTTGCGCGAGTCGATCATCTGGAGGTAGTTGGCACTTGCATGAGCTGCCACAACGGTCACAACGCACGAAGCAAGCCAGCAATTCACGTTCCAGCCGGTGACCAATGTGATGACTGCCACCGAACCACAGCATGGGTACCGGCGTACTTCGATCACAGCAGCATCGTCTCGGGATGTTTTGGCTGCCATAACGGCATGGTGGCGATGGGTAAACCTGCCAACCACATTCCCACGACTGCTCTCTGCGAAGACTGCCACAACACTGTCATGTGGTCCCCAGTAGCACGCATGGAGCATCTTCAGGTGCTCGGCACCTGCTCGAGTTGTCACAACGGCTTTATTGCAACCGGACAGCATCCCCAGCACACGCCTACGACGGCGGAGTGCGATACCTGCCACAACACAATCGCGTGGCGTTGAATCATGAGCAACTACCTTGATCGCCAGCTGAAACGCGTGCACACAGTCGCACTTGTATTGACCATCGCCATTTTGTTACCCGGCACGTCGACTGCGCGGGCGATCGACCAGGTCCACCTGTCTCGCATCGGCACGACTGCGACGGCGGAAATCGAACTGGGTTGTGCAATGCGTTACCTGGATCACACGCCATCGAAGAGCGGCATCGAGCTGCGCATACGTTTGGCGCTCGGCTATGACTGTCGCCTGGCGTTAGCCGGTACGCTAAATTTCCTTTACCGGCCGCAGGGCCGTCGGCTTGCCAGCTTGGCCGACATCGAATTCAACAAGGTTGCCTCGGACCAGGCGACGCTCACCTTGCGATTCGAGCAACCAGTCGTTTTCCGAGTCAGGCAGACGGCAAATGAGTACATGCTGACGGTTGTCGTAGTGACCGGCCGGTCGATGCTGCCGACCAGGCCGCCACCGCTGCAGCAACCGCCGACTGTTCAGGAAGCTCCGGCCAATGTGCGCTCGAGCGGAAACGAGGGTCCGTCCGCGAGAATCCGTCGGCCCCCGTCCACATCACCCGACATGTTTGTCATTCGACTGACCGATCTTGCATCGCCTTCAGACATCGCCACCGCGTCCCTTGAACCGTTTCGTTCGAAGGTCCTTTATACGAACGACGTGGAAATCGATGGCCGCAAGTGGACGGAGTTGCGCTTAGGGTTCTTCGATACGGAAGCGGGTGCCCGCACGATCCTGACACGATTGATTCCCAGCTTTCCGACAGCCTGGATTGCCGTTGCGTCACCCGATGAACGAGCGCAAGCCAATGAACGATTGTTGACCGATCAGCTGGCCAAGCAGATCCGTATCGACGGTCCATCCAGCGAGCCAGGAGCACCAGGCAACGGCTCATTGCCGGCTCTTTCCGCGGAACGAATAGAGAGCCTGATGGCGGACGCAAAGACCGCCCTGATCCGGCAGGATTTCGACCAAAGCATCAAGATCTATACCCGCCTGCTCGAAGAACCGAACGGCACGCACCGTCGTGTAGCTCGGGAATATCTCGGCGTAGCCCGGCAGAAAAACGGTCAGATCGCGCATGCGAAATTCGAATACAAAGCGTATCTCGCGGAGTTTCCTGCGGGGGTAGATGCGAATCGGGTGCAGCAGCGGCTTGCTGTTTTGCCCACTGCCACCGAACGCCCCGAAGTCGAATCGGCCGTTCTTCGACAGAAACAACATGAGTCTCAATGGGAATACTACGGCGGGGCATCGCAGTTTTATCTGCGCGGTGTCAACCTCACGCGTGAAGACGAACGAGACTTAGTAACGCAATCCGCTTTGCTGTCGCAGGCCGATATCGTAGTCAGTCGTCGCGGCGAGAGGTTCGATTTGCTGGGCCGCGCGAATCTCGGCTACCTGTACGATTTTGTCGAAGACGGTCCCGGTGATCAGGCGCTCGTCTCCTATGCCTATGTCGAAATCACCGACAACGAGCTCGATCTGGGGGCACGGATGGGAAGACAGACTCGACACAAAGGTGGCGTTTTGGGCCGCTTTGACGGTGTACATGTCCGCTATGCGTTGCCGCTCAATCTGTCTGTGAATGTCACGACCGGGTTCCCGGTCGATTCCCCGCGCTTTTTGCCAGATCCGAATCACTATTTTTACGGAGCTAGCATCGAACTGGACAACTTCGCAGATGCCTGGGATTTCAGCATGTTCACGAATTTGCAATCGATCGACGGGATATCGGACCGAAAAGCGGTCGGGGCCGAAGCGCAATATCACAGTAGCCGGCTCAATATCGTGGGCGTCGTCGACTATGACGTGTCATACAATGTCTTAAACACCGGCATAGTCGTCGGCAACTGGCGCGTAAATGATCGATTGACAGTGAATGGACGATACCAGGGCGGCGCCGCCCCATTCATGACAACGCGCAATGCGATCATCGGCCAGCCCGTTGAGACCGTCCGCGAGCTGTTTACGACCTATAGTGAAGGGCAGATTCGCCGCCTCGCACGCAACCGCACGGCGCAGGCCAGATCCGGATCCGGTGGCTTGTCGTATGCGCTGTCGCCGCGCCTGCAGCTGAACGCAGATGTGACCTATTTCGAATATGGGTCCACGGTTGCGTCGGGGGGCGTAGCGGCGGCCCCGGCGACCGGACCGCAGTACGAATACGCAGGACATCTGCTCGGATCCAGCATCTTCAAGTCCGGCGACTCAGTAATTTTTGGCTATCGCCATCTCGAGACTCGCAGTGTCGATACCGACACCGTCATCGTCGATATGCGTTATCCGGTCGGTGAGGGATTGCGCTTCAACCCGCGTCTGGCATTGACACTGAGGAACAGCAATGCGACAGGGAATGCGCAACATTGGATCGCCAAACCGATGTTGCGCATTCATTACCGCTGGCGCAGAAAGTACCGTGTCGAATTTGAGGTCGGCGGTCAATGGTCGGAGCAGAAACTGCCACCGAATCAAGTCACGCCACTCGCTCCGGACGGTTCGATCGAGACGTCTGCATATTACTTACAGCTCGGGTACTGGTTGGATTTCTAATGAACAGGACACGCCATCAACTTTGTTGTTTTGTTGTCATCGTCGTGCTTGCCATATCCGCGTGCACGGCCCAGTCGCCATTGACGACTCGGCTCGATTCGAGTGGCCTGACCGTCGTCGCTTTGGATGAAGCAATTGTACTCGCGCGGCCAGTCCGTCAGCTCACCGTTGCTGCTCGCGACTATGCATATATTGGACCTGTGGAAATCAATCGCATGGGTAACCGCGAATACTTTCTCTGGGTCGGCCTCGCAAGCACGGTCGACCGAAAGTTTGCGGACGCATCGCCGGCTGACGCCGATATGCTGGCCCTGATTGTTGACGGGCAACCGATGAAAATCCCACTCGGCGAGTGGAACATGACGCTCGACGAGTCTCCATATCGGTCCACTGTGCCGCTTTACGCAACGCACGCTGCACATGCATCACTCGATCAGATTGAACGAATCGCATCGGCAAACTCTGTTGCCGTGCACATCATCACGAGCAGCGGCAGAACGACGCAATACCAACGATGGCGGGGCGATTGGCAGACATGGTCTGCGCTTGCAGACGCCGATTAATTGCCCAGTTTTTCTTGACTATTGGAAATGTCGCTAAATGCCGACGACTACAATTCCATGCGTTAGTCAATATCACAAATCCATTTTAGCGCAACAAGGCGGAATTTTGTAAAGAACCGTGGACTGGTTCACATAAGTTAGTGTGATGAGCTTCACGTTTCTGCTTCACCAAAATCGGATTATGTCGTCCGCCTCGCAGTATGACACGCGCAAAAGCATAGATTCCGACCTAACGATCAAAACGATTACGCGACATCCGCTTCCTTGCGAATTTTTGAGATTTTGGAATTTAGTTCGCAGGACCATTTGTTAACGAATGTCGGTGAACATGTAGGGGTACCAGGATGCGATTTACCAAGCAAAGCGTTTTTAGAATCATCGGCGTCCCCATCTTTCTTCTTTGCACCGTAGGTGCATCTCTCAGTTACGCAGGGCCGCGCGAACAAGCCAAGCGTTTGCACGACCGCCTTGTCGGCGTGCCGCCTTCGAGTGCAGTTCTCGATTCAATGTCTATAAAGATCTCGAACGGCGATGGCATCGGTGCGGCCTACGAAGCGATGGGTGACCCGGCTTTCTACAATACGACGATCCGTGAATTTGCGACGCCCTGGACGAATCGGGCCCAGTCCGTATACGTCGACCTGAACGACACGGTCGCAACCGTCATCGGCATGATTCGAGATGACGTCCCTTTCGATCAGGTTCTGTACGAGGACATCGTCTACATCGGAACGACCGCTGCAACCAACATCGGCTATTCGCAAACGAATAACGATCACTATCTCGATTTGCAGCTGAATCGCGCAGATCTGAGCGATCCGGCGAATCTCGCGAGGCAACGTCAATCGGACTTACCCGGTTCGCCGATCGGTATGAGCCAGACGGCCGGTATCATGACATCCCGTGGTTTCTCGGAAGCATTCCTCGTTGCCGGAACGAATCGGGCCGCAGTCCGTTTTACGACGCTGAACCTGCTGTGCATGGACATGGAAGATTTCCGTGACCTGACGGCCCATCCGGACCGCATTCGTCAGGACGTGTCGCGTTCACCGGGCGGTGACAGCAACATCTTCCTGAATGATTGCCTGACATGCCACGCCGGCATGGACGGCCTGGCAGGGGCGTTCGCATACTACGACTTCGACGAAAATACCGAACAACTCGTCTATACGGGTGGATCGGTGCAAGGGAAATTCCTCAACGACGCCGGAAATTTCCGTTTTGGCCATGCGACCGGCGATGACTCGTGGATCAACTACTGGCGCACGGGTCCGAATGCCTTCGTCGGCTGGAATGGGCCGGGCTCGGGAGCCGGCACCGGCGTAAAGAGTCTTGGTATGGAGCTTGCGCAGACGCGCCAGTTTGCCGAATGCCAGGTCAGAAAAGCTTTCGAAAAAGTCTGCTACCGGACACCCAACGGGCAGGCTGACATACAGGCCGTTGAGAACATCGCGACTATTTTCGAAACCAATAATCGCAGCATGAAGCGTGTCTTTGCCGAGACCGCTTTGCATTGCATGGGCAACTGACGGCGTCGCCGTACGTGATTTGTCCTAGAACCGCTTAATCAGGAGAAAGGCTGTGATCCCACGTAAACTCGTATCATGCAGCAGGTGGACCCAGGTTGAACTGGCGGATGTTTCGCGATGGTTATGCCTGTGCGTAATCGCATTCGGATTGTCGGCCTGCGAAATTAACGAGGAAGCGCTCAGCGGCAGTCAGGGCCCAACGACGGGCGGTAACCCGCCACCGCCACCGCCGCCGCCGCCCCCTCCCCCACCTTCGGCTAACGACAAGGCGATCTTCCAGGCCACGCTTTATCCGCATGCGCGGGATGCCACCAACTTCTGCGTCAATTGCCACGGCGCAAACCAGGATCCGAGGTTTGCTGTTGTCGATATCGATACTGCGTACAACGCCATCGTCAGCCAGCAGAAGGTCAATCTGAATAACCCCGAACTGTCCAGGGTGTATTTGCGACCGAAGGACGATCGTCACAATTGTGGTGGAATCGCGGAATGTGATCGCATCGCAGCCGATTTTCTTGCTGCGATTCAGGACTGGGCGAACCAGACCTCTGCCAGCGCTCCGCCCCCGGGAAGTAACGGTGAGCCCGTCGTCAGTGCCATGGCGACTTTTGCAGATGCAACAGCCGGTGGTTCCGCCCGCGCTGACGCGAACGCAATTGCGCTTTTCGAGTTTACGGAAGGCGCCGGCAATGTAACGATGGATTCAAGCGGCGTCGGTGCACCCATCGCACTGCAAATCGAGGGAATGGAGTGGGTCGGCGGCGGTGGACTTCGCAACGTATCCGGTAAAGCCCAGGCAAATGCGGCAGACAGTCGCAAACTCTTCGACATGATTGCCGCGGGAAACGAGTACACGGCCGAAGTCTGGGTGATTTCCGACAATACGGCGCAGGATGGACCTGCCCGAATGGTGAGTTATTCGCAGGATACAGCCGTGCGTAACTTTACGTTGGGCCAGAACGCAATCTACTACCTGTTGCGAAACCGCAGCGCCAACACCGGTGCTAACGGTACGCCCGCGCTCGAGGCACTCGATCCCCAGGTTGATACGGTCCTGCAGCATGTCGTGATGACGTTCGACGCAACCTCCGGCCGCAAGGTCTATATCAACGGTCAGCTTGCCATTGAGGAAAATACTGCCGACTCGCTGGACTGGCTGGATAACCAGATCCTGGTCGTAGGGAACGAAGTTACTAACGATCGCTTGTGGCAGGGCATTTTCCGTCTTGTGGCAATACACAACAAGTCGCTCACGTCTGCGGAAGTGCAACAGAATTTCGATGCCGGTGCCGGCAATATCCTTACGATGCGATTCGATGTGTCGAGTGCTATCGGTCAGGCCGCATACATCGACATGCAGGTCGCCCAGCTCGATGCCTCGGGTTACCTGTTTGCAAGGCCGACATTCGTGAGCGATGCAAGCAGTATCGTCGTCAAGAACATCCGTATTGGCGTCAACGGCAGCGTACCTGTAGCTGCACAGCCGTTCCGGCGTATCGATCGGATCGTCAGCCAGACAGGCACTGAACTCTCGCCGCTTGGCGCGGTTATTCCTGTCGAGCTCGGGCCGGACAATGATCAGTTCCATCTCGAATTCGAGGTGCTCGGCAATCAGTTTGGTCTCGCCGAAACGGTTCCACCATCGGCACCGCCAGCCCCGCTTCCCGATGTTGCCGAACCCGACCTGGGCATGCGCACGTTCTCACAGATCAATGACACGATGTCGAGCGTGACCGGCATCGATCCAAATCAAAACGTCGTTCTGGCCAGTTACACCGAAATTCGTGACTCGCTACCGCCAACACCCGATTTGTTGAGTTTCGTCGCCGCGCAGCAGATTGCGATTCAACGGCTCGCGACCAGCTATTGCGGTGCGATTGTCAATGACAACGCGAATTGCGACAACTTCTTCGGTGCCTGCGCAATTGATGCCGCTGGCAAAGACCAGGTCGCGACCGTCCTGTACGACCGCTTCGTAGGAGACAACATCGCCAATCAACCGGACAGGGCCACAGTGACAGCCGAAATCGTGTCAGTTATCGATGACCTAAGCTGTGCAAACGGATGTACCGGTGCGGAGGCGCAGATCGCGCTGCAAGCAAGCTGTGCGGCGGTCCTATCGAGTGGCGTCGTGACGATTAACTAATTTCGAGCGAGGGAATTGCAATGAAAAAGTACAGCGAACGATTTCGAGGGGCCGAGGCTGAACGTCGGCATCTCGAGCAACGAATTGAGGAATCCTGCCGACGCAGCGGCCATGGTCGTCCGAAAACACGAAGGGACTTCCTCAACCAGGGCCTGATCGCCGGCGTCAGTACGGTGTTCCTGCCCAGTATCGCGACGCTGCTGTCGCGTGAAGCACATGGTCAGAGCGCGTTATGTGACATTGACAACGACCCGATGCTGGGTGCAGGCAAGATTCCGTTTCTGGGGATCGATCAGGGGGGTGGTGCCAATATTGCCGGCTCCAATGTGATCGTGGGCGGCATGGGTGGTCAGGAAGACTTCCTTGACGCGGATGGCTACGCGAAGCTGGGGCTCCCTAACGCAATCATTCCGCAAAACGTCGGCGTCGATCGGTCGTTCGGTCTGGCAATGCATCCGAACAGCGCACTATTGCGAGGCATGCTTGATAAGACGAGCGCAGGGACTCGATTGAATACCAACGGCTGTGTCATTCCCGCGCGCTCCGAAAACGACACCGGCAACAACCCGCACAATCCCGTATACGGCATAGCCAGAGCCGGCGCGAATGGCGAGTTTGTCGCTACGATCGGCACCCGCAACTCGGAATCGGGTGGGCGTTCGCGAGCGCCGGATTCAATGATCCAGGCAGCATTGCGACCAACCAAGGTCAGCAGACGAAGCGAAGCCATCGGTCTCGTCGGTGGTGATACCGGGGATGGTTTCCCGAATGGTCGTGTTGCTGACGCGGCCGCGATCATTAGCGCGCTGAAGCTCGGCCAGATCAATGAGCAGCAGGCGACGAAAGAGTTGTTGCAATGCGGCTACGACAAGACATCGGCGATATTCAACACAACGGTTGCGCCGCAAGACCTCGATCCGGAGGCGGATCCGATCCTGCAGGGCATTTTCCCGAATGGAGAGCTGAACGATGGGGATTTCCGCAAGGCGGCAGCGGCAATGAAGATTGTGGTCAATGGCTACGGCGGCGCCGGCACGATGGAATTCGGCGGCCGCGACTATCACCAGGATCCGCGCCCGGAAACTGACGGCAAGGATTTCGTCATCGGGCAGGTAATCGGCGCATCACTTGAGTACGCCGCACAGCTCGGCAAGCCGTTGATGGTCTACTGTTTCAGTGACGGTGCCGTTTCTGCCGATACGGACCGTCCGGAAGATGACGGCAACGGGACAACCAAGTTCCGCTGGCGTTCGGACAATTCGCAAACGGCGGCGAGCATCATCCTCGTGTACAGCCCCAATGGCCAGCCTGTTTTGCGCAACGGCGCGGCGTCGCAGCAGCTCGGGTATTACAGGTCGGGCGGCAATATCGAAACATCGTCCAGTCCGTTTGCCAACAGTGTTGAAGCCCTGGCGGAAATGGTGGTGCTGAACTATCTGGGCTTGCACGGTGAGGAAGCGAGGTTCGGCATGGTCCTCGATAACCCGGGCCTGGGCACGGGCGCGGTTGTAGAGCCGTATATCGCCTTCAACCCGATCGTGTAGCGTCGATTAGTTCGGAGGCGCTGATTGGAGGCGCGATGGACCATGCCATAGAGGCTCATGGAGATGTTGTGACCGAAGCGGAGCCGATAGGTCAGGATGAGCATGCCGCTATGCGGGCACCGCGTTACGGCTGCCCTTGCTGTGCGTCTGAACACGGGCTCGAGACGCTATCGCGCGACACGCTGACATGTCGCGAGTGCGACGTGCGGTTTCCGATCATCCAGTGCGGCAAAATCCGAATTCCATGGCTGTTTCCGAAACCGGACGCAGCCTGGCTCGAGTGGAAAGCGCGCTACAACGGGTTCCTGCAAAGTAATTCGGCTGAACAAGAACGCTTGCGGAAGGCGCTCGGCGATGCTCGCAATAGCCGAACAGGCCGACGGCGGATCAGCCGCTTGTTGAAAGCGCGTAAACAGTACCGCCGTCAGGTCGCCGAAATCATCGCACCGCTCGGTCTCGAGCACATCGACTGGCCGCCCGACGTCTCGGACCGACTGCACAACAAGTTGCCGAGAAACCAGGGTCTGTCGAGTTATTACAACAACGTATTTCGCGACTGGGCGTGGAACAACGGTGAAAGCGAAGCGCTTTTCGAAGCGATCGACGAAGTCATGTGCGCCGATACGAGACAGAACGTCGGTGCCGTTCTGACACTGGGCGCAGGTGCATGCCGGCTGCCGTACGACATACACCGCCACTATTCGCCGGATCTATCCGTCGCATTGGACCTCAACCCATTTTTATTGCAGGTCGGCAGTCGTGTCATACAGGGCGACGACATATCGCTTTTTGAATTTCCTGTGGCGCCAATCAATGAGGCGGCATTTGCGGTCTTGCAAGACTGTCGTGCTCCGTTCGCATTGGACCTGCATGAACATGGCAGCTTCCGTTTCGTACTCGGGGATGCGATGAGTTTGCCCTTCGCCAAAGGCAGCTTCGATACAATCGTAACGCCCTGGCTGATCGATATTATTCCGCAGGACCTGCGAAATTTCGTACCGAGAATTAATCGAACGCTTGTGAAAGACGGTGTCTGGGCGAATACCGGTTCGCTCGCCTTTTTCCACAGGGATGCATCCTGGTGTTACAGCGAGGAGGAAGTTGTTGAAATAATTGAGGAAAGTGGATTCGAAATCCTTTCGATCGACCGCCGTACCGTGCGCTACCTGCAGTCCCCGATCAGCGCACATGGGAGAACAGAAAGGATCTTTAGTTTTTCCGCCAGAAAGTTGCGCGACGTTGAGATGCCGAAACAGCATTCCTATTTGCCGGACTGGATTCTCGATACGTCTCAGCCAATTCCTTCACTGGCCGAGATTATAGTTGCATCATCGAGCCATCTGCTGACCGCACAGGTCTTGGCCGCAATTGACGGTAAGCGAACGATTAATCAAATTGGACATTTGATCGCCACCGAATACGATTTAGGCATGCCCGAGGCGATACATGCCGTCAAGCGCATTCTGATCGATGCCCATGAGGACACCACTGCGGCCGGATCCGCCTGGACGAAATAGGCAAAATTGAACGGCAACTACGCGTGAATCATTGCCTTCTGAGTACTGGTCGAAGTTGTTCGGGAATGGACATGCGAAAGTAGTACTTGCCACCAGGTCGCTGCAGCAAGTAGCTGGGCTGTCTTTTCATGCTTCACCTATTGATACGGTACAAACTTTCTGTACCTACGACGAACCCACCCTGGGTCCGTCGTCGATACACCGTTTCAAATCAATAAGTTACTTGTGAATGGCGGAGAAGGCGGGATTCGAACCCGCGGTACGGGGTTACCGTACACTTGCTTTCCAAGCAAGCGCCTTAAACCACTCGGCCACCTCTCCGTTTATCAATTCAGTACACTTGCTTTGACTCGGTGCATCCTGCACCTCGCCCTCCGGGCGCGCTTCGCGCGTCCAAATCGGCTGTCCTGCCGATTTGTCCAAGCGGCGCCGTAAACCACTCGGCCACCTCTCCGGATGTATGGGTTAGGAAGGATCGCTCGATTGTAGGGACGGCGGTGCCTCGACGCACTTTTCGCTTTCATCACGAGGTGCTCGCGGCGACGCCTGCGGGATTGTCATCTCCTTGTAGGACTCGAGATTGTCAAGGTCTTCCGGCGTCTGAATTCGCTGTCCCTCCTGGCTCAACATGTAACGCCCTTCCGACTCGCACTTGGGAGCACCCCCACATGCTGCTAGCAGAGACACGCTTGCGACAAGCGACGCAAGAGTCAGGAAATGTTTCGGTAATCTCATGACGAGATTCCCGCGTGTGCCATGGCTTGTCTCATATTTGCGTGGTGCTCTTCTGCGTAGGCTGTTAACGGTAAGCGAATCGCTGGTGAGATCAGACCCATCTCTGCCAGCGTCCATTTCAATGGAATCGGATTTGACTCCACGAACAGTGCTTTGTTCAAGGGCTGTAGCTTGTCGTCGAGCTCCTTTGCCTTGCCGCTCTCGCCCGCCGAAGCCGCACGACACATGTCCGACATAAGTCTCGGCGCGACATTGCCGCTGACAGTCACCACACCGTGGCCACCATTCTCAATAAAAGACAAGGCCGTGAAATCGTCACCGCTGTACAACATGAAGTCGTCAGACACCAGCTTCCGAATCTGATTCAATCTGTCGATGTCCCCGGTCGCCTCCTTGATACCAAATATATTCGGGTGCGCAGCCAGTCGCGCAACCGTCTCGGGAAGAATGTCTGTGACCGTTCGGCCCGGCACGTTGTAAAGCATGACGGGTTTGTCTACGGCGTCCGCAATCGTGGAAAAATGCTGGTAAATACCCTCTTGCATCGGCTTGTTGTAATAAGGCGCAACCATCAGGTAGGCGTCAAAGTCGCATCCACCGACTTCTTTCGATAACTTGATCGTCTGAGCCGTGGAATTCGATCCGGTACCTGCAATCACCGGCAGGCGACCTTTGACGATGTCGACAGCTCTTCCGATCAGCTCGGTGTGCTCGGACTTGTCGAGCGTCGCCGATTCACCCGTCGTGCCGGCAATCACCAGTCCATTGCTGCCTTCGCTGACATGAAACTCAATGAGCTTCTCCAACGCCTGGTAGTCAATGCGGTTTTCGGCATCGAAGGGGGTTGCCAAAGCGATAAGGCTGCCCTTGAACACAAGTTCTCCTCGCCTCAAATAAGGCGGCAATGCTACTGTTCGCTAAGGGCGGTGGCAAGAAACAAAAAATCGGCGCATATCAGGCGCAGTAGCGCGAAAATCGCCATTTTCATAGTAAAAGTAGAATCTCTATAGATGACACAACTTATTGTTTTATCAGTGATTGGAACTGATCGTAAAGGCATAGTTCAGGAGATCTCCAAGGTCATTCTGGATTGTGGCGGCAACATCGAAGAAAGCCGAATGACAGCACTCGGTGCGGAATTTGCGATGCTTTTGCTGGTTTCCGGCAACTGGCACACCCTCACTAAGCTCGAGGCAGGACTGGACAAGCTGACCGACGACGGCACCCTGACGATCAATCTGAAGAAGACCGGCCAGCCGGCCAGCCGTGAAGACTGCATGCCTTACGGTGTCGATGTTGTCTGCCTCGATCATCCCGGCGTCGTATTCGGCCTCGCCGATTTTTTCGCGGCACGCGACATCGAGATCGCGGAGCTGGCTACGCGGCAGTATGCCGCCGCTCACACTGGCGCACCGATGTTTTCGGTGCAAATGAATGTCAATATTCCCGGATCGATGAACCTCTCCCAGCTTCGCGATGAGTTTCTGGAGTATTGCGATCGCGAGAACCTCGACTCGATCCTGGAACCCGTCAAGTCCTGAGACAGCTACAGCTATCAGGAGGCTTGTGTGACTGCACCCGTTATGAATCGCGTCGTCCCCGACTTCAAGTGTCCGGCAACCGGCGATCAGACAATTCACATGCAGTCGTTGAAGGGAAAGAAAGTCGTTATTTATTTTTATCCCAAAGACAGTACCCCGGGGTGCACGACCGAAGGACAGGACTTTCGCGATTTACACGCCAAGTTCAAGCGTCGGAACACAGTGATACTTGGCGTGTCCCGAGACAGCATTGGCTCACACGAGAAGTTCAAGGCGAAACAGAAGTTTCCATTCGAGCTACTGTCGGATCCGGATGAGTCGCTGTGCAGGAAGTTCGATGTCATCCACGAGAAGTCCTTGTATGGTCGAAAATTCATGGGCGTCCTACGCAGCACCTTCCTGATCGATGAATCCGGCAAGCTGCGACAGGAATGGCGCAAGGTCAAAGTCAAAGTCAAAGGTCACGCGGCAGAGGTGCTCGAAGCCGTCAAGAATTGTTAACTGTAAATCATCTTTAAATTCAATAATTTATGTTAAAACGACAAGCAAGAAGTACTGAATTAGCACATTTTGTCGGAACCGCAACAGGTATCATTGGGAACACATCGCAAGACGCGTAGTCGGATCAGATATGCCGTTTCAGAAGACCATTCAAATCAAACGATCGCTGGGCCAATTCTTGTTGGCCGGATCTTTGGCATTTTTGACTCTTATGGCCGGTGCAGGTGAGGTCGATCTGCCGGATATCGGCAGCCCGGCAGACGCAATCCTTTCGAAAAATACCGAAGCGCAGGTCGGCCGATCCATCATGCGCCAAATACGGGCAAGCGGAGAGATTGTCGAAGATCCGCAGATCACCGAATACATTAACGACATCGGGCACCGAATCGCCGCCCACGCAAATAACGGTAGTCACGAATTTACGTTCTTCGTCATCGATGATTCGGCCATCAATGCCTTCGCCCTGCCCGGCGGTTATATCGGCGTCCATACCGGCCTGCTCGAGGCGACGAGAAGCGAAGACGAGCTTGCGGGCGTATTGGCACACGAAGTGGCGCACGTGACGCAGCGGCATATTGCCCGGGCTATTCACGCGAATTCGCGGCAGAGCATTCTGAATACCGCGATCATGCTGGGTGCAATCCTTGCTGGCGTCGCAGGTGGTGCCAGCGGCGAGGTCGTGCAAGCTGGGATAGCGGTGGCCCAGGGAACTGCCGCGCAGCAACAGATTAACTTTACCCGCAATAACGAATACGAAGCAGACCGGGTTGGCATCAGCGCCCTGGCCGAGTCCGGTTTTGATCCACGCGGCATGGGCTCGTTCTTTGAAGTCATCTCGAGAGGCGGCGGCTCACCGGAGCACCGGGTGCCCGAGTTCCTTCGTACCCATCCCGTGACCAGCGCGAGAATCGCCGAGGCGCGTGGACGCGCGCGGGATTATCCACCGGTACATACGTCGGATACCGTCAATTACGGCGTAGTCCGAAGTCGCCTGATCGTGCAACGCATGGACACGTCGGAGCAGGCGGTCAGATATTTCGAGCGCGAGAGTTACGACAACCAGTCGGTAGCGGAGCGATATGGTCGAGCGGTGGCGTATATGAGGGCCGGCAGAAATCTCGAAGCCAACCGCATATTCGAAGAACTCGTGGACAATGATCAGGAGGTCATCGCCTATCACATCGGGCTTGCCCAATCTGAAATCGCTCTGGAAAAACGGCGGGATGCCGTAGCCTCGTTCGAGCGAGCGAAGGAATTATTCCCACGCAATGTGCCGCTGGTCGTGCACTATGCCGAGGCATTGCTGCAGCTCGGTGAAGCCAAACATGCGCACGAGATCTTGCTCGACCTGCTCAACAATGTGCCACCGACGCCGGAGCAGGTGCGCCTGATCGCACGTGCCGCCAGCGAGGCCGGCGAGACGGCCGAATCGCATTACTACATGGCTGAGTACCGAATAATGATTGGCGATCTGCTCGGCGGTGTGGATTTCCTGCGTCAGGCTCTTAGAGTTCCGGATTTGCAGGAGATACAACGCATCCGATTTGAAGCCCGTATCGACTTTCTGCAGGAATACATGAGCGAAGAACAGTTGCAACGAATGCAACGCAGCAGATCCTGATATTTGCTGAGTCCCAGCTCGCTGGTCGCCTAACTAGCGGTTTTGCGGTAACATTTCAAAAAAACAGAGGCACGACAATGCCCGACTCCTTCGTTCGCTTGTTAGTTTTGATATTGGCGTTAACACTCTGCCTGCAAATCGCTGCCTGTGGCACGATGCCGAGGGCCGCCGATGGCTCGAAGATCGAGCCGACGCCTGGGGACCCCTGGGAGCCACTCAACCGGCCAATTTTTCTCTTTAACGGCAGCCTGGACAAAGTCACGTTCAAGCCCCTCGCAAAGGGCTATCAGATCATCGTTCCGAAAGTCCTGCGCCTTGGCGTCTCAAACTTCTCGATAAATCTGCGGGCACCGTTGAACATTATCAATCACTTTCTACAGGGAAAACCCCGTGAGGGATTGAGGCAAACGGGGCGCTTCGTCATGAACAGCACGTTCGGCATCGGCGGGCTGATGGATGTTGCGACAGGCGCCGGGCTACCAGAGAGAAAGGAGGATTTCGGTCAGACTCTCGCAGTGTGGGGTGTGCCCAATGGACCCTACGTCGTCGTTCCTTTCCTTGGCCCGAGAACGCTTCGCGATGCAGTGATGATTCCCTTGAATATCCTGGCGGACCCCCTGCTGCACTACAACGACTCCTCGGTCAGGGACAAGGTGTACCTCGTCAGGGCGATCGACCTGCGAGCACGGTTGTTTGCTGCCGAAACTCTCGTTGAGGGCGCTTACGATCGGTATGTCAGGATCAGGGAAGGATATCTACAGAATCGCCAAGGTATGATTGATGACAAAGATGCCGATGGTGATGTCGATGCAGGCGATGCGTCAGAAGACGACGATGATTATTACGACGACTTGGAGGACCCGGATGAGGAGTACTAGGCTTCGGGCGCCTCGATAAATCCAGCCCATCGTTCTCCGCGCTTCAACAGATGTTCGACTTCTGTCGTCCTGGCGATGGCCTGAATTCTGTCCGGCATTTCAGTAAAGCGAATTTCGCGAACTGTGTGATTGGCCCAGGTAATCCACTCGAGCAATAAGGCGAGTCCGGCCGAATCGGTATCGTCGACGTTGGCAAGATCGACTTCGATGCGGGTATGCTCCGCAAACGGAGCTTCGCTATCACGCAGGATTTGTCCTGCGGTGTCAAACGCCATGCGGCCGCTCAGCGTAAAACGACCGCCGCCGAGATCTTTCAATTGATATTTGCTCATTGCGCAGCGCTACCGTTGTTCTTGGCTTCGAGTCTCGCGATGACGCCGTCCAGTCCCTCGACCTGAATCTCGGTGTTAAGCTCCGCCTTGAAATTACGCACATAGGAGATGTTTTCGATTTCAACATCGAACATTTTCCAGCCCGTGTCACGTCTAACCAAGCCGTAATTGACCGGCACCTTCGTGCCGTTATCGAGCCGCATCGTCGTTTTGACTTTTACCCGTTTCTTGGTCGCGTCGCCGCGGAATGGAAACACTTCCATTCTGCCAATATTGAAATCCAGGACAGCCTTGGCATACAGGCGCATCATATTGTTGTAAAACGCGTCGACAAATTGATCGCGCTGTTCCTCGCTCGCGGTCCGCCAGTGCCTCGCAAGAACCAGTTGTGCTGCATATCGCCGGTCGAATCTCGGTAGCAAAATTTCATCGATTAGCGCATAAAGCGCTGCCTTGTCTTGTTTGAGTTCGTCCTGTCGTCCTTCGATGGACTGGCCCAGCAACCTGGCCGTTTCCTCAACTACGGCATCCGGTGCTGCAACGATAGTGGGCGGCGATTCAGCGATAGCCAGCGGTGAAAAAAGACTGCAAAGCAATAGCAGAGAGGCACAATATACAGCTGTAACCGACTTTTTTGCCCTACTCATCTTCGTCGTCCCCGCTGGAGTTGAACAGATACTTGCTGATCAGGTTCTCGAGCACGATCGCGGACTGGGTGAACTCGATCTCGCTGCCTTGTTGCAGGCTTGTTTCCGAGCCTCCCGCCTGCAGGCCGATGTACTGGCTTCCCAGCATGCCGGATGTCTGGATAGCAGCATCTGAATCGTCAGGTATCTGATCGAATTCGTTGTTGATAATAAAAGTGACTTTCGCTTCAAGGCTTGCGCTATCAAATTCAATGCCAGTAACGCGACCGATGGTTACGCCCGACATCGATACCGGTGCGCGAATCTTCAAACTCCCGACATTTTCGAAGCGGGCAGTAACCTCGTAACTATCACCGCCCGAAAACGCCTGATTGCCGGTGGTCTGGGTCGTCAGAAAAAACAGGGCGGCGAGGCCCAGCAGGACGAAGAGTCCGGTTCCAAGTTCAACTGCTCGTGTCTGTTGCATTGCTCACCTCAAATGACGATGGCCGTAATCATGAAATCCAGTATCAGAATCGTAATCGCCGTTATAACGACGGTTCTTGTAGTGGCCCTGCCAACGCCTTCTGCCGTTGGAATGGCATTATAACCTTCCCAGACCGCAAGCAGACTTGCGGCAACGCCGAATACAAAGCTCTTGACGATGCCTTCGTAAACATCGGCAGGATCAACGATGTTTTGAAGTTGTGACCAAAACGCACCTGCGTCAACGCCCAACATGCTCACGCTGACAATGTGGGCACCGAAAAGGCCTACGGCAATGAAGATGGCCGCGAGCAGCGGCATCGCGATTACGCCGCCGATGAATCGCGGCACGAGTACGCGGCGCAGCGGGCTGATTGCCATCATCTCCATTGCCGATAGCTGATCGGTTGCTTTCATGAGACCGATTTCGGAGGCAAGGGCAGTTCCGGCACGACCAGAGAAGAGCAGAGCCGTAATGACGGGGCCGAGTTCCTTCAGCAGGCTCATGGCAGCGACCGCGCCTACCGAGTCCTCGGCATTGAACCTCGCGAGGTTGGAGTAGCCTTGCAGACCCAACACGCCACCGACAAAAAAGCCACAGACCATGATGATGACTAGTGACAAGGCACCAGCGTTGTAGACCTGTTGCACGATCAGACCAAACCGGCGCACGAAAATACTGGGGGTGTTGGCAAGCAGCCGCAGAAAAAACAGCTGCAGCGCACCAAACGTGCGCACGAAGTCGATGAAGGTGTAGTAGAGCTCCCTGAACACCGGGACTTACTCGGAATCCCGGCCGAGGAGTTGCTCAGTATAGTCCGGCGCCGAATAGTGAAACGCGACCGGACCATCTGCCATGCCGTGCATGAATTGTCTGACGAGCTCGGAGCTCGTATTACTCAGCTCGTCCGGGCTACCTGAAGCCGCCACCTTGCCATCCGATATCAGGTAACTACAGTCCGCAACAGTAGAAAGTTCCTGTACATCGTGACTCACGAGGATGCTTGAAATGCCCAGCGCATCGTTCATTTGCCGCACCAGTCTGACGATGACGCCAAGGGAGATCGGATCCAGGCCGACGAATGGCTCATCATAGATAAGGATATCCGGATCCATGACCATCGCCCGCGCGAGGGCGACGCGACGTGACATACCACCCGATAACTCGGCAGGCATCATGTCAGCGGCGCCACGCAGACCGACCGCGTGCAACTTGGTCAGCACGATGTGGCGGATCAGCCGATTGGGAAGTTTCGTATGTTCTCTCAACGGAAACGCGACGTTCTCGAACACGGAGTAATCCGTCAGCAATGCGCCATTCTGAAACAGCATGCCGAAGCGGCGGCGGAACCGGTACAACTCTTTCTGGCTCAACTCGGCAACGTTTACGCCGTCGACAATGATGGTGCCGCGATCCGGCCACAACTGGCGCGTAATCAAGCTAAGCAAGGTCGTCTTACCCGTCCCGCTGGGACCCATTATGGCCGTAATCTCGCCGCGCCTGATGGTGATATTCAAGCCCTTGAATATCTGCCGCTGTCCGCGGGAATAGTCGAGATCGCGTATCTCGATCAGATTGTCGGTCGGGTCAGTCATTCGGCAAAACGTCTCCGCAGCTCTTAGGCTGCTGTTTCCATTGCCACTTCGTACTTGCCGAGATGTGCAAGGCTGTTGAGCTTGGCACGCTTGAATAAGGCACGCTGGCCCGCGGCGTAGTTTGCTTCGTCACCCTGCCATGCGGCCAGTGCCGGCGCCTGCAAGGCACGACCATAGGAAAACGACAACTCCCACGGCAAGTCGCCCATCTGATTCATAAGCCCGAGATGTTCGGTCGCCTCTTCCGCGCTTTGCCCACCTGACAAGAACGCGATTCCGGGTACCTCAGCCGGTACGTGCGCTTTCAGGCAGCGCATGGTTGTGTCCGCCACCTCCTGGGGAGCGGCCCGGTTCGATGCATCGCTACCGGATATCACCATATTCGGCTTTAGAACGATGCCCTCGAGCGCGACCCTGTGTGCTTTCAGCTCGGCGAAAACCACATCCAGAGCTGACGCCGTTACATCCTCGCATCGCTCGATGCTGTGATCGCCATCCATCAAAACTTCGGGCTCAACGATCGGTACGATGCCGGCTTCCTGGCAAAGTGCCGAGTAGCGTGCAAGCGCATGAGCATTCGCGCTCAGCCCGTACTCGCTGGGAATGCCATCGCCAATATTAATTACCGCGCGCCACTTTGCGAACTTCGCGCCTAGGTCCCGGTACTCCGCAAGACGATCTCTCAAACCGTCCAGGCCTTCAGTGACAGTCTCGCCGGGAAAACCGGCCAATGCTTTTGCGCCTTTGTCCACTTTAATGCCCGGAATCATGCCCAGGTCGCTGAGATACTGTGAAAATCTCACGCCGTCGCTGGTACTTTGACGAATGGTCTCGTCAAACAAGATGACGCCGCCAATGTAATCTGCCGCGCCCTCGGTGGTGAACAACATTTCCCGGTAACGCCGCCGGTTTTCTTCAGTCGATTCGGCATTGATCGAGTCGAATCGCTTCTTGATCGTCGGAGAACTCTCGTCCGCGGCCAGAATTCCTTTGCCATTTGCCACCATGGCGAGCGCCACGGAATTCAGATCATTCACGTTCATTGAGTCCTCTCCAGATAATAGATGTTGCGTTCTTTGTGTTGGTATCCGCATGCAGATCGGGGCCAACATCCACTACACTTGCGCCGGGCTAGGATATCAAATAATCAGCCCGGATTTTTCCGCTGGCGATGATCCCCTGAAAGCAGCAAAAATCGACAACACGGGTAGTCTGGGCAGGTAAATAGGACTAAAATGGTCCTCTTTGATCCAGGCGGAGCTATCGAATGTTGCGGATGAGTAAATTGACCGACTATGGGACGGTTGTGCTGGCCCACCTGGCCAGCGATGACTCGGCATGCCTTAGCGCAGCTGAGGTCGCAAACGCAAGTGGCATTGCGCTGCCGACGATAAGCAAGATATTGAAATCATTAGCAAAATCGGGATTGGTTCAATCGACTCGCGGCGCTCACGGTGGCTATCGGCTGAGCAGGTCGCCGACGGAAATCAGTGCTGCCGAAGTCATCGATGCCCTCGAGGGCCCGGTCTCGATCACTGAATGCAGCTCCAGTGACAGCCATTGCACCTACGAGCACCACTGCAATGTCGGCAACGCCTGGCAGCGCATCAACATCGCGATCCGGCGTGCACTGGGTGACATAAGCCTCGCCGATCTGCAGCGGATCAACGGCCCTGTGCCGCAATTCAATCTGGGCGGCATCCCTATCAACGTTGGAAGGAAAATCTAAGCTGATGTCCACCGAAAGAGATGACATTGAGTCACTGGTCAATCGCCGTTACGAGCACGGCTTCGTAACTGATATTGAATCGGACAGTCTGCCTCCCGGACTGGACGAGGATACCGTCCGGGCGATATCCGCCAAGAAAGACGAGCCTGCGTTCATGCTCGAGTGGCGCCTCAAGGCGTATCGTCACTGGCTGACGATGCGGGAGCCGAGTTGGGCACACGTGCATTACCCGAAGATTGATTACCAGGGAATTTCCTACTTCTCCGCACCAATATCAGATGAAGACCGCCCGAAAAGTCTGGACGAGGTTGACCCGAAGCTCCTGGAGACGTACGAAAAACTCGGCATTCCGCTACACGAACGCGCCAAACTTGCAGGCGTAGCGGTCGATGCGGTTTTCGACAGCGTCTCGGTCGCAACGACCTTCAAGGAAAAACTGTTGGATGCCGGCGTAATTTTTTGTCCGTTCTCGGAAGCCGTTACGAATTATCCGGACCTGCTCAGGAAGTATCTGGGTTCGGTCGTTCCGTACCGCGACAATTTTTACGCCACGCTGAACTCCGCAGTGTTCAGCGACGGTTCCTTTGTATATGTGCCGAAAGGCGTCCGCTGCCCGATGGAACTGTCGACTTATTTCCGAATCAACGCCGCCAACACCGGCCAATTCGAGAGAACGCTGATCATCGCCGATGAGGGCAGCTACGTGAGCTATCTCGAGGGCTGCACGGCACCGATGCGTGACGAGAACCAGCTTCATGCCGCAGTCGTCGAACTGGTCGCGTTGAAAGACGCCCAGATCAAGTACTCGACCGTACAGAACTGGTATCCGGGCGACGAAAACGGCGTCGGCGGTATTTACAACTTTGTCACCAAGCGCGGCGACTGCCGTGGTAGCAACTCGAAGATCTCCTGGACTCAGGTGGAAACCGGCTCTGCAATAACCTGGAAATACCCGAGCTGCGTATTGCGAGGCGATAACTCGGTCGGCGAGTTCTATTCGGTTGCCGTTGTCAACAACATGCAGCAGGCGGATACCGGCACCAAAATGATACACATCGGGAGAAACACGCGGAGCACGATTGTCTCGAAAGGTATCTCAGCGGGTCGCGCACAAAATGCCTACAGGGGGCTCGTAAGAGTCATGCCGCAGGCGCATGGCGCGCGCAATCACACGCAATGTGATTCTTTGTTGATTGGCAAAGAATGCGGTGCCCATACCTTCCCGTATATGGAAGTCAAAAACCCGAGCGCAATAATCGAACACGAAGCCACAACCTCGAAGATCTCCGAAGATCAGTTGTTTTATTGCCGCCAACGCGGCATCTCGGAGGAAGACGCCGTCAACATGATTGTCAACGGTTTCTGCAAAGAAGTATTTAAGGAACTGCCGATGGAATTCGCCGTCGAAGCCCAAAATTTGCTCAACGTCAGTCTCGAAGGCGCCGTTGGTTAGGGAACAGGACAAAGATGCTTGAAATAAAAAATCTCAACGCGACTGTCGGAGACGCGGCAATACTCAACGGCCTGTCGCTGACTGTGAACGCCGGCGAGGTTCACGCCATCATGGGACCGAACGGCTCCGGCAAGAGCACACTCGCGCAAGTCATTGCGGGTCATGACGACTACATCGTCACGGACGGCAGCGTGCAATACGACGGTCAGGACCTGCTGCAGCTCGCACCGGAAGAACGCGCTCGCGAGGGCGTATTTCTCGGCTTCCAGTACCCGGTCGAGATTCCCGGCGTTAATAACGCCTACCTCCTTAAGGCAGCGATTAATGCCAAGCGCAGGCACCGGGGCGAAGGCGAGATTGATGCGTTCGAGTTCCTGCAGATGGCGCGCGAAAAAATGAAAGACCTCGACATGGATCCCGCTTTTTTAAACCGCGGTGTCAACGAGGGATTTTCCGGCGGAGAAAAGAAACGCAACGAAGTACTGCAAATGGTGATGCTCGAGCCACGCCTCGCGATCCTCGACGAGACCGATTCCGGACTCGATATCGACGCCTTAAAGGCTGTAGCCAAAGGCGTGAACGCGATGCGCAGTCCGGACCGTGCAATCATCCTGGTTACTCATTACCAGAGAATGCTCGACTATGTAGAGCCGGACTTCGTACACGTGTTGTCCGACGGGAAAATCATTCGGTCGGGCGACAAAACTCTCGCGCTGCAACTGGAAGAAAAAGGCTATGAGTGGGTCCGGGAGGCGGCGAGCGCATGACGGCTATCGTTCATGAGCTGGTCGAAGCGGCCGTTGATCGGCTGCCCGTTGACGCATTGACGCCGGCGCGCAAAGCTGCATTGGCGCAGTTTGTGACATCGGGCTTCCCGAGCATCAAGGATGAAGACTGGAAATACACGAATCTGGCCGCAGCCGTTGAAGTGAGTAACGCGTTCTTATCCGATGACTCGGAATCTGAGAGTAAGGCAGGTTGGACGACGGAGGCGAAACAGGCGATCGATGATGTCGTGGAAGGCATTGATGCTAACTGGATCATCATCGCAAATGGCGTTACTGCGCTCGAGACCATAGCCAACGCCGCGGCACTGGAACCGCAGGGCATATACATTGCCAAACTCAGTAGTGGCAGGGCTGGTTCGGCAATCATCAGCGATGACCCAATGACCAGTTTCAATACTGCATTGTTGCAAGACGGACTGCAGGTCCGCATCCGAGCGTCAGCGTATGAGTCAAAGCCACTCGGTTTCCTTTTCTTCGACAACGTTGCAAACGGCGGACTAAGCCAGGCAAGAATCATTGTCGATGTCGAGCCAGAAGCGAACATCGAAATTGTCGAAGCGCACGTTTCGATCGGCAACGACTCACAGTTTGCGAATACCGTCGTTCAATTGAATATCGAGGAGCGTGCTCGCGTCGACTACGTCCGAATTCAGGACCGGGCGATCAAGCATATGCAGGTCGGCAAACTGATCGTCGAACTACATAAAGATACGGTTTTCGATTATGCAAGCTTCGATTTCGGCGGTGCTCTTGTCAGGAACGACATTGCCGTCGACATCGTGGAAGCCGGGGCGACTGCAAGTCTGCATGGCCTCTATCTCGCCGGCGCCAAACAACATATCGATAACCACACCCGTATTGACCACCGGGTCGGGCCTGCCGTCAGCCGCGAGGAATATCGCGGAATACTGAGCGGCCGAGCGCGCTGCGTCTTCAATGGCAAGGCAATCGTTCACGATGGTGCCGACGGCACTGATGCCGAGCAGTCGAATCACAATCTGTTGTTATCCGAGACCGCAGAAATCGATACCAAACCCGAACTGGAAATCTATGCGGACGACGTCAAGTGCGCGCATGGTGCGACGGTCGGCCAACTGGACAAATCCGCCCTCTTCTATTTGCGCACACGCGGGCTCGACGAAGATGAAGCCGCACAGCTTTTGACGCGCGCGTTTGCCGCGCGCATCCTGACGGCGTCCCCGGTCGAATCAACTCATGCGTATATCGCAACGAAGACGGACCAGCGACTGGACGCACTGATTAGCGGTGGTACGCCATGAGCCAGGTGAGCCTGACTGATACTGCCAATACTGAAGTCGATATTGCCGACTGCCGCGCCGATTTTCCTGCGCTTTCCCAGCAAATAAACGGCCATCCCATCGCATTCCTCGACAGCGCTGCCTCGTCACAACAACCGGCAATAGTCATCGATGCGATCGCTGAGTATCAACGCCACGATCACGCCAATGTTCATCGCGGCGTATACACGCTGAGCCACCGCGCAACTGAAGCCTACGAGGGCGCGAGAGACCGAATCGGCGCATTCATCAATGCCGCATCACGCAGCGAAGTGGTCTACACCAGCGGCACCACAGAATCGATCAATCTCGTCGCCCAGAGTTTTTGCAGGCCATCATTAAAGGCCGGTGACAAGGTACTGCTAACACATCTCGAACACCATTCGAACATCGTGCCGTGGCAACTCGTCTGCGAGCAGACGGGTGCCGAGCTACTGGTTGCACCTATCAATCAGCGTGGCGAGGTCGAGCTCGATGCACTGATTGAACTACTCAACGACGATGTCAAAATTTTGGCAATCGCTCACGTCTCCAATGCGCTGGGTACGATCCTGCCACTGCCCGAGATCATCGCCGAAGCACATAGCCGCAATATTCCCGTTTTGATTGACGGCGCACAGGCAGTACCCCATATGCCGGTCGACGTCCGAGAGCTCGACTGCGATTTCTACGCGTTCTCCGCCCACAAGATGTTTGGCCCGACCGGCATGGGCATCCTTTACGCCAAAGAAGCGCTTCTCGAGAATATGCCCCCCTATCAGGGCGGCGGAGACATGATCCTCGAAGTCAAATTCGATGGCACGACGTATAACGAGCTGCCTTACAAGTTCGAAGCGGGAACACCCAACATATCGGGGGCTGTCGGCCTGGGTGCCGCTGTCGACTACCTGCAGTCCCTAGGCATGGAACACCTTGCCAGGCACGAGAATCAGCTGGTCGCCTATCTGACTGAGCAACTATCAAGCGTAGATGGCATCCGGCTGATCGGCACAGCCGAGCACAAAGCCAGCGTGCAGTCCTTCCTGCTCGATGACATTCATCCGCACGACCTCGGCACTATTCTTGATCACGAGGGTGTCGCTGTACGCACCGGACATCATTGTGCAATGCCGGTAATGGACTTCTACGGCATTCCCGGTACGGCACGCGCGTCACTGGCGCTTTACAACAACAAGGACGATGTCGATGCGTTGATCGAAGGACTGGGCAAAGCAAAGGAACTTTTTGCCGTATGACATCGATGGCTTACAACAACGAAGATCTTCGCGAGCTTTACAGGGAGCTGATCCTCGATCATGCCCGCAGCCCACGCCACTTCGGCAAACTGCCCGATGCCACACACAGCGCGGAAGGCATCAACCCATTGTGTGGCGACAAACTGAAAATGTATTTTCGTATCGACGCTGACGATCGCATCAGCGACGCCTGCTTCGAAGGATCCGGCTGCGCGATCTCGGTTGCCTCGGCTTCTCTGTTAATGGACACAGTCATTGGTTTGCACACCGATGACGCACTCAAGTATTTTTCGGTGCTCGTGGACAGACTCGCCGGGAGATCAGCCGCAGAGAACGACGACGCCGATACAGACATCAATCTCGGCAAACTCAGGGCACTGGAAGGTGTTAAGGAGTTTCCGTCACGCGTGAAATGCGCGACGCTGGCCTGGCACGCACTAAACTCAGCCATTCAGCGAGACGCTGCACCGGCAACCACGGAATAGGTCTCGGCATGTTTGGACATACCAATGAACCCTTTTCACTGTCTCGCGATGTCAGAGCAGTCATCATTCCTGCCGGAGAAGAGCTGCAGCTCCGTGCCGGCACCAGCGGCTTCATTACCCAGTCCCTCGGTGGCAGCTTCACCATCTATGTCGAGGGTAATCTGTTTCGCATTGCCGGGGCCGATGCAGATGCGCTTGGCAAGGAGCCTGTACCTCCTCCCGAAATTCCGACCAATGCCACCGACGCGGACATAAAGGAAGTCATCTGGAAGCAATTGAAGACCTGCTACGACCCGGAGATTCCCATTAATGTTGTCGATCTCGGTCTCATTTACCGTTGTGATGTGGCTCCTACCGCTGATGGCCAAAGATCTGTCAGCATAGATATGACATTGACCGCCCCCGGTTGCGGTATGGGCGAGATCCTGGTGCAGGACGCCCAAGAAAAAGTCGCCGTCATACCGACCATTGCCGATGTGCACGTCGAACTCGTCTTTGATCCACCCTGGAATCAAAGCATGATGTCTGACGAAGCGAGACTCCAAACCGGGTTAATGTAAAATTAGTCGATCGGACATCAGTGCTTGATATGAAGACCCTGACTTTACTCCGACACGCAAAATCGAGCTGGAAGGACTCAAGTCTCCAGGATCGCGAGCGCCCGCTAAATGGCCGCGGCCAGCGTGACGCCCCCGTCATGGCAGAGCGCATCAAGGATGCAGGTATCAGGCCGTCCCTGATTCTCAGCAGCCCCGCGGTCCGCGCATGGACCACCGCGAAAGCAATTGCCCACGAAATCGGTTATCCCGGAGAATTCCTGCAACAGGAAGACCGTCTGTATCACGCCTCGGTCAGGAGCCTGCTCAAGGTCATCAGCGAACAGGACACTGGCTTCAACAATCTCATGATCGTCGGTCATAACCCCGGCCTGACCGATTTCGCAAACTATCTGATGCCCGATCTCACAGACAACATACCCACTTGTGGCGTCATCTCGTTCGAGATCGACGGCGAAGACTGGAATCTCGATACCGATGCCGACATAAACTTGATGATCTACGACTACCCGAAGCTCGCGGCAAAGGTCTAGCGTTTGGGCCTGAGGCCGCACCAGCTGAGTGAACGTGTTCGGGACATCAAAATCCTTTTTTACATAAAGTGAGACCTGTCCGGTATCTTTGAGCCCCACAACTTTCT
>CAYLSX010000005.1:0-45485 GCA_964386685.1 uncultured Woeseiaceae bacterium
ACGGCGGTCAGCGTTTCGATCGGCGACGGCGGCGACGATGCCAACTATACGCTTTTTCAAACGGTTCCTATTACCCAAGGGCCCGACCTGTCCAACATGCCGAATCTTCAAGATCTCATGAATCCGGGCCAGCAGCAGTGAGGTTTTGCGGCAGACGCGATTCAGAAGATTTATGAGATCTATCCGCTCGAGTGCCCCAACATCCGCCATCGCCGCAAGGATTCGAGGCCGTTTCGACTCGCGCCTGGCCCCGGCAGAGGGTGAGATTCGAACCCACGCTACGGTAAACCGTACACTTGATGTCACTCGGCACATCCCGGCCTCGCCCAGCGGGCGCACTGCGTGCGTGTAAATCGGCTTTCCTGCCGATTTGTCGAGTCAAGCCCGTTCGACGAATTCGGCACCTCTGCCGCCGATTTTGAACATGAAGACTATTTTGGTTTTTTCCACCTGTTCGCAAATTCAAGTGGTGCGGCAATCATTGTGCCCACGACTTTGTCGCCCCTTTCGGGACTCCCATGCATCGAAACAGGACTTGCAATCGAGAATTTTTCCTCGACCTGGTTCACCTCTATTTCGCCGATTACGGTCGAACTGCCGCCAAGCGAAATACCAGTTTCCGGATCGATCAACTCCTCACCTTTTCTTAACACCTGCAAGCGATCGCCAACGGCGACGGAGTCCTGGCCGAGATTCGTATAGATCTGCGATGGGTCAGCCTTGACGATTGATCCTTCGGGCGGTTTCGCTCCGACCTGCTTGATCAATTCAAACACTGCCTGGTTGACGCCGGCTATGACGGCCTGTCCAACCGGTGTCTTCGAATAGCTCGACATGAACCCACCCATGGCGCCGGCGCTTCCCCAGGCAACACCGCCAAACGCCAGGTCGCTTTCTTTGATTACTGCTTCGATCTGTTTCGTAAAAGTGATTTCGCTGGTCTCCGCGTCGATCAGGCGGATATTCAGCCCAACTCGCCCGGTGCTGCTGCCGGCTTTGACGCCACCCAGCAAGGGAACGCGACTCGCAATCAGACCGCCGATGCCCTTGTCCGTGCCGGACGTCTTGGTTTCATAGTCCGTAATCACCAGCTGAACCAGAAATTCAGCACCCAAAACGTTGCCCGTTTTCGCACCCGACGGTTTCGCTATGCGACCGGAAGCTGCCAAGTCCTGTTCTCCAAGAACAGCGCCGAGTTCGGTTCGCTCAACGAGCCGAAAACGGCCTGACTGCGCCAATGAGTCGATGACAATTGCTTCGATCCCGTTCACCGGCACGCCGGTCGTGGAATCAGAATAATTAACCTCACCCAGCGCACTTGAGACCGTAAAAGAACTGCTGGAGCTGTTGTTATCGACTTCCAACACGCCGAGTCTGGCCTTACGGCCCGAATAGTTCCCCCATTCGATATTCAGAAGGTATTTGGTATCGATCTTGTCCACTCGCTCCGGTAAGGGCGACTTGTCCTTTTCCCCAACGGAGTACGCCACATAGTCTGCGACGGCGTTTTGCAGACCGCTCAGTGCCATGACAACTGCAAGAAATACCGACAACGTTCTAATTTTCATCGTCTTTGCCCCCTTTTTGCATATGTCCAAAACGAGCGATGTTGAATTCATTATTGCTCGTCCACTCGACGGGTCGTCGACAACCAATGCCAACGTATTATAGAAGCAACGGGCCACCCTTTGACACCGCAACATTCGCTCTATCCTGTTCACGCACTGATTCTGGCAGTACAGTTCGGCTATGGACTCCGACAACAAAATCGTCCGATTCATCGTCGATCGGGACTGGCGAATCTGGCTGGGCCTGGTCATTACAATCGGCTGGATCAGCGGTGGGATCTGGTATATTGGCCTGGTAAGCGAGACGACCTCATCGCGGTACCTGGCAATCCGCTGGAGGACATCAGCGTGATGGAAGATGTCCGCCTCGTGATGAAGACGGACATCATCACCTCGACCACCTGCATGATCAGCCAGGCAGCTACGGCATAAAGCACCGCCATCCGGAGCACATTGCGCCGCCTGAGTTCCGACACCAGCCCCATACAGAAACCTATAGTCCAGTTCTACAAGAGCCTCAATAGGGATCGACCGCAGAATCGGGAAGGTCGGCTATGGGTCATCAGCGGCCCTTTCTAATAGTAGCGAGTCAATGTCCGGTTTCGGGGGCAAAGCGGACATACAGAGGTTTGGAGCGGCCCGCTACCAGCCGCAGGTACGGCCCTCGTTCTGCGTCTTGAGCCATGTCATCAGCGGCGCGAAGTAGTCGATGATTGCCGTCGCATCCATTTCGCGAGTGCCGGTCAGTTTTTCGAGCGTCAACTGCCACGGCTGGCTTCTTCCGGCCTCGAGCATGGCGTTGAACTTCGCACCCGCCTCCTTGCTGCCGTATATCGAGCATTCATGCAGCGGACCATCATGGCCTGTAGCCTCGCAAAGCGCCCGATGAAACTGGAACGTGAGAACTCGAGCAAGAAAATAGCGGGTATAGGAATAGTTTGCGGGAACGTGGAATTTGGCACCCGGGTCAAAGTCTTTTTCGCTTCTTGAAACTGGCGCAACGACACCCTGGTATTTGCTTCGCAGGTCCCACCACGCCTGGTTGTAATTCTCCGGCGCGGTCTCTCCGGAAAAAACGCCCCAGCGCCACTCGTCGACAAGCTTCGTCCATGGCAGCGAGGCGACAGTCGCCAGCGCCTGTTGCATCTGCCGATTGATGACCGCTTCGTGGGAATCTTCAGCCGCCGAGATCAGGCCGACGTTCTGAAGGTACGCCGGCGACATCGATAAGGTTATCGTGTCACCGATTGCCTCGTGAAACCCGGAATGTGCGCCATTTCGAAAAATTGGCGGCTGATCTTTGTAAGCTCTCTGGTAGTAGTTGTGGCCGAGCTCGTGATAAATGACGCGCAGCTCCTCGTAAGTTCGCTTGATGCACATCTTTATTCGTATGTCATTGCCGCCGTCCAGCCCCGAGGCGAAGGCATGGCAAACGACCTCGCGGTCGGCCGGCTTGCTGAATTGGGATCGCTCCCAAAACGTATCCGGCAATTCGGCTAAGCCAAGGGACACGTAAAATTTTTCGGCCGACTCAACCATACGTATTGGTGTGTACTTTTGCTCCGCGAGCGCACGATCGACGTTGAAGTCGGCTACACCCGGATAAGGCTCGAACAGGTCGTAGAGAGCGTCCCAGCTTTGTGCCCACATATTACCGAGCAAATGAGCCGGGATAGGCTGATCCGGCGGTACCACATCATCACCGTAATGCTCGCTGAGACCGGCACGCACGTGGCAATGCAACTCATCGTAAAGTGGTTTGACCTGCTCCCAAAGGCGGGTCGATTCCTGCTCGAACTCGCCCGCACTCATGTCGTAGGCAGATTTCCACAGGTCGCCGAGTTCCTGAAAGCCGAGCTCCTGTGCGCCTTCATTGGCGAGTGCGACAAAGCGTTGGTATTTTTCGCGCATCGGCGGTGCGATGGATCTCCATCCGGTCCAGGCATCCAGCAGCTCATCGTAATCACGGCTTTCGGCCATGATGTCGGTCAGCTCGGAAAGATTCATGCAGCGCCGGCCATCGTCCGGGCAGTACTTGCCGGCGCCATACATGCCCGTCATGTCAGTTGTCACTTCGGAGAGCTCACGCCGCTTTGCTTGATCGCTCGGGGCAGGCGCCTCAGTGCCGAATTTGAGAAGCATGAGCGCTCTCGCGGTTTCCGGCGACAACTCAGCGCCTTCATATTCGAGAGATTCCGCTACCGCGCGGCTTTGCCATTCTGTGTATCGTTGCGTCGCCAGGGAGTTCAGCAGAGCGGTGTCAACCGTTATGTAGGTGTTTCGAACCCAGGACGCCGCTGATGTTTCCCTGCTCAGCTCGGCGAGTTCACTGTTGGTTCGGGCCACAAATTCGTCGGCCGTTTCGGCAGATGTATCGACTTCTATGCTGCAGCTCGATGCAGCGAGCAAAATGACCAGCGCCAGTTTTGTACGCATCCGTTGCCCTAGTGAATGCCGTGCATCGCGCGTCTAAGCAACGGCGATATAAGGAATACGAACAAACCGGCGCCGATTCCCACATACATCAGGAATTCGAACAGATTCGTATAGTTGGCCAACGCGCTGGCGACATCGGTGGCCTCGCCACCGGTCGTCTGAATAGCGGCAAGCTTGCCGAGACGCGTGGCAACGGTTTCGGATAGTGCGGTGGCAAGAAACCACGTGCCCATGCTGACGCCAACAACGCGTGAGATTGAGAGCTTGGTCACCGCCGACAGACCGACCGGTGACAGGCACAGCTCTCCGGTGGTGTGCAAGAGGTAAGCCAGCGCCAGCCAGATCGCGGCGACCTTGCCCGCCTGATCCGGGAACTGTGCGCCCAGCACCAACACGCCAAAACCCAGGCCGGCCTGGAGGATCCCGAGGCCGAACTTGACGGGCGTAGACGGCTCCAGGTTTCTCTTGGCGAGCCACACCCACAGCGCTGCGAACGGTATGCTCAATAGCATGATGAAACCGGCGTTCAACGATCCAAACTGACCTGCCGTGAAGGTAATGCCACCGACTTCGCGGTCGACGACCCGGTCGGCATAGAGCGTCATCGATCCGGCGGACTGTTCGAACAACGCCCAGAAGACGACGGTCGACAAGATCAATATCATGAGCACGACAGTTCGACCAAACTCTGCCGAATTGTGGGTTTTAAAACCGTAGACGATGAAAGCAACGATTAGCGCGATCGCTGCGTACAACAAAAACTCACTGACTAAGTCAGTGGCTGTTACGAATTCAACTTGAACAATGACAGCCACGACGCCGAGAATAATTGCGCCGGCCGCGAACAGGTACGCTGTCTTGTTGTTATCGGTGGTTCTTTCGTGAACCATCGAATACAAAATGATGCTGACGATGGCGACGATCAAAAACAGATTCTGCGCAAAATACACAACCGGCTCATGCTGAACGAGCAGCCAGAGGACGCCGAGAAACGGCAGGCTCAGGAGGTATATCAACCATTCGCGGTTGACCGGACCGAATACTTTCTCGGTCAAACTCTCCGGGTTGCTTGGTTCCGCATGTCCATACAAGTATTTCTGGCCGCGCATGAACGAGAACAAGCCAAAGATCATACCTATGCCGGCGGCCCCAAAACCGTATTTCCAGCCGTACGTCTCACCCAGGTATGCACAAATGATCGTTGCGAAAAACGAACCGACATTGATGCCCATATAGAAAATCGTGAAACCGGAGTCGCGTCGGGGGTCGTCCTTCGAATACAACTTGCCGACGATCGTCGAAATATTGGGCTTCAGATAGCCGACGCCCATGACGATGAGCGCCAGAGCGAAGTAAAAAACGTTGAGCGCAGCGGTGTCGCGGAAGGTGATGCTTTCCGTCAGCACGGTGCCGGCAACAAGGACCTGGCCGGTCGCCAGTGCAAGGTCATTCGCCAATATCGTCCCGGCGGCATAGTTGATGGCCTGGTGGCCTTCAACCGCCATCAAAATATGGCCCAAGGACAACAGGATGCCGCCAAACAGCACAGACTTGCGCATGCCGAGGTATCGGTCGGCAATCAGGCCGCCAATGACGGGCAGCGCATAGACAAGGCCGGCGTAAGAGCCCAATACATCGAAGCCTGCTTCGTCGGAAAAAAGGTGGTATTTGGTCAGATAGAGAAGCAGGAGATACTTCATTCCATAAAAGGAAAATCGCTCCCACAGCTCGGTTGTAAAACAGACGTAAAGTCCCTTCGGGTGGCCAAAAAGCTCATTGTCCCGCGAATGATTTTCGTCGGCCGGAGTAATACTCTCGCTCATACGTGAATTCCCCCTGACTGTGGTTTGGGATTAGACCCTATTATTTCCGGCCAGTCACTCCGCAGGCCTGCTCTCTTCTCCGCTATCTGCTTCTTTGCGGGCAAATAATTTCGCCATCAGGATGCCGAGTTCGTATAGCAAATAGACGGGCACCGCGAGCAGCGTTTGGCTGATGACATCAGGCGGGGTCAGCAACATGCCGACGACAAAAGCGCCAAGAAAAACGTATGCCCTGGCTTTGCCAAGTTTCTCGGGCGTCGTCAGGCCCGTCCAGACGACCAAGACGGTCGCGATTGGTACTTCGAACGCGAGGCCGAAGGCAAAAACAATCGTCGTGATGAAATCGAGAAACAGGGAAATATCTGTCTGCACCTCGACGCCATCCGGAGCGACCGCCGTGAAGAAACCGAAGATCAACGGAAAGACGACGTAGTAAGCGAACGCGATGCCGAGATAAAAAAGTGCAATGCTCGATGCCAACAATGGCACGGCAAAGTTTTTCTCTTTTTTATACAGGCCGGGGGCGACGAATGCCCATACCTGATACAAAACAATCGGCATAGCAATAAACAGCGCCACGAAAAACGTAAGCTTAAAAGGCGTGAGTAACGGCGATGCAACAGCTGTTGCGATCATCGCGTTGCCGGGCAATACCTCTCGCAACGGTGCCGACACCAGCTCAAAAATGTCTCGCGACCACGGCAGCAATACGACGAACACAAGGACGACCGCCGCAGCGATTTTTAAGAGGCGGCTGCGCAGTTCGATGAGATGGGAAAGAAGCGTGGTCTCCTCCAGCTCTTCATCATCTTCTTTGGGTTTGGTCTCTTCGCTCACGTTGAATCTTTTGCGACATCGTCTTCGGGCGCATCGTCAGACTCGTCCTGTTGGTCCGGCTCCTCAGCTGTCTCGTCGTCACTAACTCCGGTGCCCACACCGCCTGCATCATGCGCGGGCGAGAACAAGTCGTCTTGATCGTTGCGGGGTTTTATCGGTTGGGCCGGCTCGATGCCCAGATTTTTATTGAGATCGAGCTCTTCTTCGAGCTGGCGTTTCATGACACGGGTCATGCGCCGGGCCTGACCGAGCCAACCACCGAGCTGATTTGCGACGCGCGGCAGGCGTTCCGGGCCCAATACGATGAGCCCGATAAGAAAGAGAATTATCAGCTCCCAAAAGCCGATTCCGGACATGGTTGAGCTCAGGCTTTGGTGTGGTTTTCGTCGCTGGGCTCATCGACCGGCGTGTTTTCGAAGTCGGCGTCCTGTGACTGGTCGCCGATCTGCTCCGCAGGTTCCGCGTCTGCTTCGTTCATTGCAGTTCGAAAGCCTTTTACGGCGCCGCCGACGTCCGAGCCGAGCGTGCGCAGGCGCTTGGTGCCGAAAATGGCGATAACGATCACCAGTACGATCAGCAGTTGCCAAATACTGACATTCGCAAACATGTTTCAGTCTCCCGGGGCGGCGCCCCACATATAACAATAAGCCGATAATGTTGATGATACCCCGCAAGGGGCCATAAAACCGCGATCCGTCCCCATTTTAGGACTCCAGCCAAAGCGTCACCGGGCCGTCATTTACGAGGGCGACCTTCATATCGGCGCCGAATTGACCGGCCTGAACGCCGGGCAGTTTACTGTCGCACGCCGCTATGAATCGCTCGAAGTAGTCACTGCCCTTGCCTGGCTCCGCGGCCTTGGTGAAGCTCGCCCGGGTACCCTTTTTGGTGTCCGCAGCGAGCGTAAACTGTGGCACGGCGAGCAGCGCCAGGCCCTCGTCCACAAGGCTGCGATTCATGCGCCCCTCGTCGTCGGGAAACACACGGTAGGTCAACACCCGCTCCGCCAACCTGGAGACATCGGCCTCGGTGTCGTCGCGATGAACGGCGACCAGGACAAGCAGGCCATGGCCTATCTCGGCAATGACCTCGCCGCCGACTGAAACGCTGGCTTCAGAAACTCTTTGTAATAGACCGATCATCAACCCCACCCATAGCAAATGTGAGCCCATTATCCAATAACACGGGCTTCAGTCGGCGCTACGGCGTGGCAGTCTGAACAGGCTGGGCATGCGGTGAGAAACATCTTTTCAGCGAGCAAGGATATTTTTGCCGCGGATGCTGCCAGGGATGGCGGATCCGGGGTCAGGGCCTTTTGTCCAGGCCAGGGATGGGACGACCCCGGCCATTTGGCCGGGGTCACTCTCGATTATTGTACGTCAGCGCCACATTTAGTAGCGACTCAAGTTCTAAACGTATCGAAACCCCATAGAATATAAAATAGGTATAAGGTGGTAAATATATGCCGTAAATCAACACGTTTTAGACAAAAAGTGGAATTCAGAGCAGCAATTTTTCGCGTTGGCTCCTGTGGAAATGGCGACTACACTAAACTGCTGTGCGTTGAACCTTGGGGCAAACAATGAAAAGACGTGACTTCGTGGGGGGGCTGGCGCTAGCCGCAGGCGTGACGGCTTGTGGCCAGCAGCAAGCGGACTGTGAGGCAGGGGCCGATAGCTCGGCGGAGACCTTTGAGTGGAATCTGGTCACGTCCTGGCCGCCAGGGCTGCCGGGGCTCGGAGCCGGTGCGGAGAACATCGCCAAAAGAATCGGCAAGGCTTCCAACGGACGCCTGAAAATCAAGCTCTATTCCGGCGGAGAGCTGGTACCGGCACTGGAGGTGTTTGACGCCGTCAGTCGGGGCACCGCGCAGATGGGCCATGATGCCTCTTATTATCACCGCGGCAAGGTGCCCGCGGCGCAGTACTTTACGTCAATTCCTTTCGGTATGAACGGCAACGAGATGACTGCCTGGCTCTATTACGGTGGCGGCTGGGAGTTATGGCGTGAGTATTATGCGCAATTCAACCTCGTGCCTTTTCCGGGAGGCCTGACGGGCGTTCAGATGGGTGGCTGGTTCAACAAGGAAATAAACTCGGTCGAGGATCTGGCTGGTCTCAAGATGCGCATTCCGGGCCTGGGCGGTGAGGTTATGCAGCGCGCCGGCGTCACGCAGATCACCCTGCCTGCGTCCGAGATCTTTATCTCGTTGCAAACTGGTGCAATCGACGCGGCCGAATGGGTTGGCCCGTACAATGATGTGTCGCTCGGGCTGCACAAAGCGGCGAAATACTATTACTACCCTGGCTGGCAGGAACCCGGACCGATGATCGAGCTGATCGTCAACCAGGAAGCGTGGAACACCCTACCGGACGATCTCAAATCGATCGTCGAATACGTTTGCCAATCAGTCGTTCTCGACATGCAATCCGAATATAACTACGGCAATGCGATGGCGTTGCAGCAATTGGAGAAGGACCCCAACGTGGAAATCCGGCCGTATCCTGACGACGTGCTCGAACTTGTCCAAAAATTGAGCATCGAAGCTGTGAAAGAGCTGTCGGCGCGAGACGAATGGTCGGCGCGTATCGAGAAATCATTTTTCGAATTTATGGCGGTGTCGGTGCGAAATCAGGCCATCAGTGAACAGGCCTTCCTGAATGCGCGGTCGGCGGTGCTGTAGCGAGACCGCCTCACTGGCCGTACAAAACTTCAGGCAACCAGGTAACGAGCGATGGGAATACTGAGAGTATTAGCAAGGCCAGCAACTGAATGCCGACGAACGGAATGACACCGCGATAGATCTGCCCGGTCGTAACCGTCGCCGGCGCGACACCACGTAAGTAAAACAATGCGAAACCGAACGGCGGCGTCAGGAACGAGGTCTGCAGGTTGATCGCGATCATGATGCCCAGCCACACAGGGTCCAGCCCCATTGCAAGTAACACCGGGCCGACAATTGGCACGACGACGAACGTGATCTCGATGAAGTCCAGGACGAAGCCGAGCAGGAACATCACCAGCATTACGACCAGCATGGCGCCGAAAACGCCGCCCGGAAGCGACTCCAGAACGGCCCTGACACCATCGTCCCCGCCATAACCGCGAAAGACGAGAGAGAACAGGGACGCGCCGATCAGGATCAGAAAAACCATGCTGCTGATTCGAAGCGTGCTACGCATGATCTCACGTAGCCTCTCCATGGAAAGTGTGCGACGCAGCGTTGCAAGCAACAATGCTCCCATTGCGCCGACGCCGGCAGCCTCGGTTGGTGTCGCAAAGCCACCGAGTATTGAACCAAGCACGGCAAATATCAGAATCAGTGGCGGGAACAGAGCACCGAGCACTTTGCCGATAGAAGCTGCGGGCTCACCATGTGTCGAATGCGCAGGCATGGTCTCGGGTCGAAATATTGCGACGACGACAAGATAGAGAATGTAAAGAAGTACAAGCAGCAATCCGGGCAGCAATGCGCCAGCAAAAAGATCACCGACAGAAACGGTCTTGGGGGAGAAAATTCCCTGCGCCAACTGTGCCTGCTGATACGCCGATGACATGACGTCACCGAGCATCACAAGGATGATCGAAGGCGGGATGATCTGGCCAAGCGTGCCGGACGCACAGATCGTGCCGGTCGCGACCTCAGCGGAGTATCCGCGCTTCAACATCGTCGGCAATGACAGTAGCCCCATCGTGACGACGGTGGCGCCAACGATGCCGGTGCTCGCGGCGAGCAACATGCCGACGAGCGTCACTGAAATGCCAAGGCCGCCCCGCAGTGAGCCAAAAAGCGAGCTGAGCGTTTCAAGCAACTCTTCGGCAATGCGGGCGCGCTCCAGCGTCACCCCCATGAAGACGAACAGCGGCACGGCAACTAAGGTCTCGTTGCTCATGATGCCGAATATGCGACTCGGGATGCTGGTCAGAAACGCTTCTTCGAAACCGCCACCGACAGTGCCGACAAGCGCGAAAAGCAGTGCCGTTCCACCAAGCGAAAAGGCGACCGGAAAACCGGCCAGCAACAACAGGATGACAGAGAGAAATAACAGAAGCGCGACCCACTCCATCGTCAACGCCCTCTGATCACTTGCGCGGCGCGCAACAGCAGGGCCAGCCCCTGAAGCGCGACGGCAACGGGCATGATGACGAGAACGGACTTCAGCAACGGAACGGCCGGATAAGACAGGCCCCCGGAATTACGCGATACCTCGCGGAGCGACCAGGAAGCAGCGACATAATCGATCGATTGGTAAACGAAGAAGGCGCACATCGGGAAAATAAAGACTAGTACGCCGAGAAGATTGACCCAGGCACGCTGTTGCTCGGACATCTTGCGATAAAAGATGTCCACGCGGACATGTTCTTCGCGCTGCAGGGTATAGGCGGCACCCAACATGAATACGGCAGCGTGCATCCAGGTCACGGACTCCTGCAGCCAAATCAGTCCGGTACCAAAAACATAGCGAAGCACGACGATGACGAACGTGACAATCACCATCAGAAGCGTCAGCCAGGATACGGCATGACCGACCCTGATGCTGAATGCATCCAGAAACTTGCTCAAAATGCCGTTCCTTTTTCCAGTCGCCCTAGTGCCGCCAGAAAGTCGGCGTAATCAGTACCAGCAAGGTGAAGATTTCCAGGCGACCCAACAACATGCCGGTAATGGCCAACCACTTGGCATTGTCGCCGACAGTCATGAAGCCGGCAGCGACATCGCCGAGGCCGGGGCCCAGATTATTCAGCGTGGCGGCAACGGCAGAAAACGCGGTCACCTGATCTAAACCCATCGCCATCATTGCGAGGAGCATGATGCTGAACACGACGACGTATATCGAGAAGAAACCCCAGACGGCATCTACCACCCGGAACGGTACGGCCGAGTTGCCGAGCTTTACGGGAATTTCTGCATTTGGGTGCACCAGTCGCACGATCTCCCGGAATCCCTGTTTGGCGATCAACAGGCATCGAATCACTTTGATACCGCCGGCCGTCGATCCTGCCGATCCGCCGATGAAGCTGGCGATGATTAGCAAGACGGGCAGAGCGCCGGGCCAGGACGCAAAATTTGCTGTGGTGTAGCCGGTCGTCGTTGCAATCGAAACCGCTTGAAAAAGGCCGTTGATAACGCTGTCGCCTGCGTTTGCGTATGTGCCGGTCAAATAAAGCGCGGCGATGACAACACATGAAACCGTTACGAGCATTAAACAATAGGCGCGAAATTCCGGGTCGGATCTGTAATGCTTGACCTCGATGTGCCGCCACGCGAAAAAGTGCAGGGAGAAGTTTATGCCGGCCGCAAACATGAAGAAGATGGCCACCAGATCGATTGCAGTGCTGTCGAAATGGCCGATGCTCAAGTCGTGCGTCGAAAAGCCGCCGATCGCTACTGTGGAAAAGGCATGGCACAGCGCGTCGAACCAATCCATGCCGACCAGCATGTAGCTGATCATGCAAGTGACTGTGAAAGCGAAATAGACATACCACAGCGCTTTCGCAGTCTCCGTTATCCGTGGCGTCAACTTCGTGTCTTTAACCGGCCCCGGTGTTTCCGCCCGGTACAATTGCATGCCACCGACGCCGAGCATGGGCAGCACCGCAACAGCCAGGACGATGATTCCCATTCCGCCGAGCCATTGAAGTTGCTGACGGTAATAAAGAATCGATTTCGGTAAGGAGTCGAGTCCCGTGAGGACGGTGGCGCCGGTCGTCGTCAAGCCGGACATGGATTCGAATATCGCGTCGGTGAGAGACATCACCGGCGACTCAGCAAACAAAAGTGGCGCGGCGCCGAATGTGCCGAGAACAATCCAGAATGAAGCGACGACGAGAAAGCCGTCCCGGAGCCGCAAGTCCCGGCGCGATTTGCGAACCGGCAGCCAGATTATGAAGCCTGCCGCCAGCGTAAGCCCGAAACCCTGCACGAAGGGCAGCCAGGATTGATCGTCAAAATACACGCTGATTGCGACCGGCGGCAACATCGAAAGGCTGAACATCATCAGGAGCAGCCCGAGAATGCGTTGAACGACCGTCCAGTTCATATCTGGTAGCCCTGTTTAAACGAAAGACACATCGACCTGAAACAACTGTTCCAGGCTTTCAATCTTTCTCCTGTCGGTCATGAATAATATGACGTGATCATCTGTTTCAATAACAGTGTCGTGATGGGCGATGATGACTTGGTCACCGCGAATGAGGGCGACGATATTGGTACCCGGCGGAAGTTTGATGTCTTCGATATTCCGGCCGACGACCCGCGATTCTTCTTTTGTGCCATGCGCGACAGCCTCCATTGCCTCAGCGGCACCGCGGCGCAGCGAGTGGACTTTGACAACATCACCACGTCGCACATGCGCCAGCAATGAGCCAATGGTTATCTGTTGGGGTGAGATAGCGATGTCGATGCTGCTGGATTCGACAAGTTCTGCATACGATGGTCTGTTGATCAACGCCATGACTTTGTGAGCGCCCAGTCTCTTGGCGAGCATGGCCGAAAGAATGTTGGCTTCCTCTGCGTTTGTCAGCGCACAGAACACATCGACGCTGTCGACATTTTCCTCAAGCAACAATTCTTCGTCTGCCGCATCACCCACGAGTACGATCGCCTTTGCAACCTGTTCGGAGATGCGTCGCGCCCGTTTGGGATCGCGTTCAATGATTTTGACCTGGTTGGTCTGCTCGAGCGCAAGCGCGAGCCGCACGCCGATGTTGCCACCGCCAGCGATGACAACACGCCTTACGGGATCCTCGAGCTTGCGCATTTCACTCATGAATACGCGGATGTCCTGTCGGGCAGCGATAAAGAATACCTCGTCGCCTTCCTGTATGACCGTATCGCCGTCGGCCTGTAGTGATCTGCCGTCTCGATAAATTGCCGCGATGCGGCCTTCGGTATTCGGAATGTGTTCCTTCAGATTCGCTATGCGTTGCCCGACAAGCAGGCCGTCGCGATCGGCGCGGGCGCCGACGAGGCGAACACGCCCGTTCGCAAATTCGAGCACTTGCATTGCGCCGGGATAGAGAATCAATTGCTCCACGTATTCGCACACCAGCTGCTCCGGGCTGATGCGGACGTCAATGGGGATGGCTTCCTGAGTAAACAGCTTCTTCGCGTTCATGTATTCGGCAGAGCGAATGCGCGCGATTTTCGTCGGCGTGTGGTAAAGCGTATAGGCAACCTGGCAGGCGACCATGTTCGTTTCGTCAGCATCGGTAAGCGCAACGATGATATCGACATCGCTGGCGCCAGCGCGCTCCAATACCTCGGGGTATGCGCCATGGCCGACGACGGTTCGAATATCCAGCCGGTCCTGAAGCTCGCGCAGAACATCGGAACGGGTGTCGACGACAGTGACCTCGTTAGCTTCTTCGCGGGAGAGATGATAGGCGGCCGATGAACCGACCTGGCCGGCGCCCAGAATTAATATTTTCATTGTGCTTGACGCGCTTTAGGCCGCATATCCTGAGAGAATGCTGCGCCTTATTTCACATGAGATCAAGATTCGCATAACTCAAGACGAGCCATTTTGTGCCGGCTGTCTCAAAATTGACTTCCACCCGTGCATGCGCACCCTGCCCTTCGCAGTTCAATATGACGCCGTCGCCAAATTTACCGTGTCGGACTCGCTGGCCCAAATGTATGCCGAGTTCTGCACCTGGTCTTGTTGTTGCTGATTTACGGCTGCCGGACATCGGCCGGGATACCTGAACCCTTGGCCGAACCTCTTCGATGAGCTCACTTGGTATTTCGGCAATGAATCGCGACGGCTGAGAAAAGCTGTCCATACCGTGCAAACGACGCTGTTCTGCATAGGTGACGTACAGAGACTTCTTGGCCCTGGTAATGCCGACGTAACACAGTCGCCGCTCTTCTTCGAGACCATTTAGATCTGCGATGGAGCGCTGATGAGGAAACAGCCCGTCTTCCATACCGCAGAGAAACACCAGCGGAAACTCCAGCCCTTTCGCGGAATGCATGGTCATTAGTTGCACGCAGTCTTCCCAGGCATCGGCCTGGCCTTCCCCGGCTTCGAGTGCCGCATGAGAAAGAAAGGCATCAAGCTTTGACATTTCCTCTGCCGGATCGGCCTCGAACCCCTGTGCCGCGCTGACCAGTTCTTCGAGGTTTTCTACGCGTGTTTCGGCGCGCTCGCCCTTCTCCTTGCGAAAGAATTCGATGAGACCACTTGTGTGAATAACATGGTCGACTTGCTCCGCCAGGTCGAGACTGCTTGTTTCTCTGGTCATTTTCTCGATCAGCTGAATGAAGGCGAGAACCGAGGAAGCCATTCGTCCGCCAACGGCGTCACTTGCGATTGCGCCCGCCGCGCGCCACATTGAACAAAGTTGGCCCTTTGCGTAGGAGCGTATTTCCTCGACGGTTCGGGCACCAATGCCTCGCGTCGGCCGGTTGACGACGCGTTCGAACGAAGAGTCATCGTCGCGATTCGAAAGAAGGCGCAGATAAGCAAGCGCGTCCTTGATTTCAGCGCGCTCGAAGAACCGCAAGCCGCCGTACACCCTATATGGCAAGCCGGCGTTGATAAGCGCTTCCTCGAGAACACGCGACTGCGCATTCGAACGGTAAAGAACAGCTGAGTCCGCGCGCGGGTTTCCCTGGTCGCTCCAATCGCGCAATCGGCCGATAACAAAATCGGCTTCATCACGTTCGTTGTACGCCGAATAGACCTTGATGAGTTCACCCTGTTCGCCTTCCGTCCAGAGATTCTTGCCCATTCGGGATTCATTGTTCGCAATGACGGCATTTGCGGCGTTCAGTATCGTCGCCGTGGAGCGGTAGTTTTGCTCGAGTTTTACGACGGAGGCGCCTGGAAAGTCCTTCTGAAAGCGATAAATGTGCTCTACACGCGCGCCGCGCCAACGATAAATGGACTGATCATCGTCACCGACAACGAACGGAACACCCTGCTTGCCGGCGAGCAGCCTTAGCCAGGCATATTGGATGGCATTCGTATCCTGAAATTCATCGACCAGAAGGTGTTGAAATCGTCTTTGATAATGCGACAGCAATTCCGGGTTATCTCGCCAGAGTTCATGTGCGCGTAACAAGAGTTCGGCGAAGTCGACCAGGCCGCCGCGGTCACACACCTCCTGATAACCCTGATAGAGAGAGATGAACTGCCGACGATTGGTGTCACCCTCGTCATCGAGATGCTGTGGCCTTAAGCCTTCGTCCTTTTGTGCGTTGATAAAATACTGGATCTCGCGGGGCACCCAGCGGCTGTCATCGAGCTCGAGGTTTTTCAGCAGCCGCTTGATCAGTCGTAGCTGATCGTCGGAATCGATAATCTGAAAGTTCTGAGGCAGCTTTGCTTCGGCCCAATGGCGCCGCAAAAGCCTGTGCGCCAGCCCGTGAAAAGTCCCGATCCACAAATGATTGACAGGCGTTTTCAGCAGCGACTCGATACGACCGCGCATCTCGGATGCCGCTTTGTTGGTAAAGGTTACGGCAAGAAGACCCTGTGGGGAGACGCCTTCGACCTCGATGAGCCAGGCGGCCCGATGTGTTAGTACTCTGGTCTTTCCGCTACCGGCACCGGCAATGACGAGCAACGGCTCCATCGGCGCGGTAACCGCCTGCCGTTGGGCTTCGTTCAGGGAATCCAGAATCGGGGTGACGTCCATGGGGCGGACGAGTCTAGCAAAAATAGCTCAAATTTCTTTCATCAAAATCTGAATACGAAGCCCGCAAATGCCTGAAACTGCCAGAGGATGGTGCCGTCGACGGTGACCGCACAAATGGCCCCGGCCGGGCCGGACTGGCAGAAGAGATTCGAATTGGAATCCACGAGTGTGCCGAAACCTCTTGCCTCCAGCCGAATCCCAAACTTGGCATTCGGCCGTATTTGCAGGCCGGTGCCGATCGAGAACGCGAAAAAAGTCTCGCTGTCGACACCGCTCAGGCCCGGCGCGAAATGCGATGCGCCGACGGTGGCCGCAAGGAAGGGGCGTGCAGTGTCGCCGCCAAACAGATAAGTGCCACCGCCCTGAATATAGTGAACGTCGATGTCCAGCGGTGCCCCGCTGATTGTAAGCCCTGTCGTATCGGCTTCGGTCGCCTGTAGTGAATAAAGAATCTCCCACTGCGTGTTCGCTGATTCGTCAATATTCAGGATCAACCCGAAACTTGAGCTGTCGTCCAGCGAAAGCTCCGCGGTACTCGTCAGGTCCTCGAAATCGCCGCCGGTCGTCAGACCGGCGAACGGCGTCAATTCGAATTTGTAAGACGTTTCTTGCGCGTGTGCGACGGACGCCGCCAGTATCGCCAGACAGATAGCGAAAGATTTAGTAATCCCAGCGAACTCCGAGCACATATTGGGCACGATCATACGCGATTCGCGTGTCACTGGACTGCACGTCGCGATAGTTGTACTGCAGGATCATCGTCAGATCCCAGGCGAGCTTGTAAGTCGCAAACAAACTGCCATTGATGGTTTCCAGTGTTTTTCTGCCAGCGATGGGATTGTGAAACGCGAACGCGTTTTCGTAATCATAGACACGATAGTATCCGCTGGCTTCCAGCTTGAACTTTTCACCAACTCGCCAGTTGAACTCGACACCATACGTATCTCTGGTGTAGTTGTTGTAACCGAGGTACTTGTCCTCGCGCTGTGTCCGCTGGTAATCGAAGCCAAACCAGAAACTGCGACCGACGCGCTGTCTGGTGGTTATGCCAGCCTGCAGGTAATCGTACTCAATCGTCGGATTTCCGAGTATTTGCTGCCCGTCCAACTCGAAGGAAGGCCGATCGCCGTAGCGCCGCGTATAGACGTCAGCGGTAATACGCAGCAGAGAGGTGCGCGTAAATTTGTACTGGGCATTCAGGCCCACGGCGATGTACTCGTGATCGTACTCAGGAACGACCTCGACGTCCTCGTAGTTCCAGAGCTGTCCTTTGAGGCGTCCGCCAAAAGAGAATTTCTTGAACGATTGACGAAACCAGAGCTCGGGCCCGTAGCGCAAGTAAGACATGCGGTCAGATATGTTTTGCCCGCCGGAGGAAACCCGCTCTGCACCATCATCGGGGTCGAAATAGGTTTCGTAGTGCTGGGCGATCGCGAATGCGCTGAAGACCTTGCGCTCGCGATTTTCATCGCGGCGGTGATACTCGCTGCCAAAGCTGAGTTCGTGGCGGTACTGATCGGCGTTGTTCAGAAGTTCGTCCTGATAAAACCGTCCGCTGAGGCGGTAGGCGCCAAAAAATGATTCATTCTTCAGGCTGTTGACGTTGTACTTCGCCAGGAAGTTATAAGGAACGAAGGAACCAGGCTGAACAACCGGGACCACCAGCGGCGTGTTCGGATCGGACAGGTCGATATAAGGCTCGGATGGCGATCGATACGCGTTCGTGTCATTGCCGAAGCCAACCCGGCCACTTAGGTCCAAATCGAATAACTTTCTTTCGGCTTTTCGCGTTTCAACCATCATGACGATCGGATCGGAGGCTCTGGACTCGCGCATCAACCTGGCGATGGCAATTCTGGCGAGCTCGCTGATATGTTCGTTGCTCTGTTGATCGCGGGCCTTGCGCAGCCAATGCAGCGCGTCATCAAGATCGTTGGCCGCGTAGCTGTTGATCCCGAGGTTGTAATGCGAGATCGCCCGCAAGCGCGGTTCGCGAGCAGCCTTGAGCAGAGACTCGCGAGCGCGGATGTGTTGCTGTGCGTGATAGTTGGCGATGCCGGCGTTGTAATGAAGCAGCGGGGTATCCATGCCGGCTTCCTCGGCCTGGCGATACCGCAGCAGCGCCGCCCAATAAAGATCGTCGCGAAACAGCCGGTTGCCGTCCGCAAACATGTCACTGGCGTTAGCGGCAATGGCGTCGCCGGGCTGCAGCAGGCATGAAAATGCCACCAGCAAGCCGCATAAGGCCGCCGCCGAAAGACGCAAATTGTGGGTCGAAGCCGGAATAAGCGATCTCCTGTCTGCCCAAGTCGCCAGGATCTCTCGTCCAATGTCACAGCTTAACGAGGAAGAACACCTCAAAACTATGACGTAGCGCAAAAAAATCCCCCCTGGTTGGCCTCAACCGGGGGGGATTTGGCTTTATTGCCGGATTAAGCGCTAAAAACTCGGGTTAGTCACCCTCGGCTTCGCCCTCGCCGTCAGAAGCAGCGTCTTCGCCACCCATGTCTTCTTCGCCGTCGTGCTCTTCTTCCTCGTCGTACTCGTCGGTGTCGACATCGTCGCCTTCGTCATGGCCGTCTTCCGGTTCCATGTCGTCGCCGCCTTCATCGCCGTCATCGTCATGCTCGAAGCCGTCGCCATCGTCGTCGCCGCCTTCATCGCCAAAGTCGCCTTCGCCGTCATCACCTTCATGATCGCCGTCGCCGTCTTCGCCGCCGTCGCCATCGTCGTCATCACCATCATGACCGCCGTCGCGATCGTTTCCGTCGCCGTCATCACCTTCATGACCGCCATCGCCATCGTTTCCGTCACCATCGCCACTGGCCATGCTCATTTCGATGATTACGCCCTCTACCTGAGAGAGATTGTCGATCACGTCCATCGTGACCTCGAGATCTTCCTCAGCAAGCGAAATCGCCGGGAACATGGCAAGACAGGTGAGAACCATGCTTGCTATCAGTAATTTCAAATTTTTCATCGTACTACTCCCTTTGATGCTTTCAGGCCGCCCAATGACCTGAAGCTCCTTAACTTACGGTTATGAACTAACGTCTACGCGAATTCGGAAGGTCCGATCGCGATTGTCATGTTCAAGCCTTGCCAGCAACTCCCCGCCGTGCGGAGTCGTTGCTATCAGCCGCAGCGGCAAAATGTTTTTGCCGGCCTGCAGGCTTGTAATCCAGGTTATTTCTCGTTGTCCTGCAAATCCCTCAATCTCGATTCCGGCGGGAAGATTGACGGTTAGTACCGCGTCTGCCAGCTCGGTTGCAGAGGAGAATACGAGGTTCACGGTGCGGGGCTCTTCGAGCACCATCGTGACACCGGGTATGCTCGCCACGGATTCAACAGGCTCGGGTGTCTGCAGAATTGTGCCGCCGATGACCCAGGCAAGCAGTCCTGCAGCGACGGCGCCACCGAAACCAGTCATTAACCAACGATTGCGCTGGCCGTTCGTACTGACGTGGCTCGCCTTGGCAAGCGCCTCGTCAAAATACGCGTCATCCGGAGCAGGCACGGCATAATCCTTCAGGAGCCCGCGAAGGCGCTGCTCGCTGTCGACCGTCTGTCGGCAGGTGTTGCAGGAATCCACATGCGCATCGAGCGCGAGCGTCTCTGCCTCATCCAGGGAGCCGTCCATATAGTCATCGAGCTTCTCGTTTATGTGCGTATCAGACATGGTATTTTTCCCTTCTTGTCTCTTACACGTGCTGAGCGGTCAAAAGGTTCCGCCTGTGGACAGCATTTGCCGAAGCCGCGCCCGGGCGCGGTGCAGCCGGGACTTTAGCGTGCCGATCGGATCGCCCGTAATCTCTTGAATTTCTTTAAGTTTATAGCCCTCGCTATCGTGCAGGAGGACGACGATACGGTGCTCCTCGCTGAGCTCATTAAGCGCAGCTTCAAGCCGCTTTATGTCGTCCAGGCGCTCGCTATTACGTTCGGGGCTGTCGGGGCCGGGCGTGGCTTCCACGCCGCCCGGCGGTAGCTGGCCCTCGTCAACGCTGACAAGTCGCTGACGCGCGAATCGCCGCCGGTTGTCGATGAAATGGTTGTAAAGAACCCGACTGACCCACGAGCCGGGTTCTTCGATTTCGACGAGGTCGTCCAGCTTGCAAAAAAGCTTGACCAGAACATCCTGGAACAGGTCCTCGGCATCTGCCTTGCTGCCGGTCAGCCGATAGGCGAAACGGTACAGGCGATCGAGGTGTGGTTTCAGCAGGCGCTCGAATGTAACGCTGCGATTCTGGTCAGAATTATCCATAGGCTTACTCGGCCCGGCCGAGTGTATAAGCCGATTGTTATTTCACAAGGACGAGGTCGCGATTCTTAGAAGTCGATTCGAATGAGGAAATAGTGATCGACGAGTAACGCTGCAAATAGAATCATCAGGTAGTTGATGGAGTAGCGGAAGACGCGCATAGGCAGTTCGGTGCCGGTGTCTTTACGTAAACGAATGGCGTAGGAAAGGAATATCGCGCCGAGAATGAGGGCTGTCGCGAGATAGATCACGCCGCTCATGCCAGACGAATACGGCAGAATCGTAATCAGCACGAGCAGAATCGTGTAAAGCAGAATAAACAGTTGCGTCAGCTGAACACCGTGGGTAACCGGCAACATCGGTATGCTGACCTTGGCGTAGTCGTCTCTCTTGGCGATGGCAAGCGACCAGAAATGAGGTGGCGTCCAGACGAATACGATCAGAAACAATAACAGTGCATCAGCATGAACTTCGCCGGTGACCGCGGCCCAGCCCAGAACCGGAGGTGCGGCGCCAGCGGCCCCACCCACGACAATGTTCTGCGGCGTCGAGCGCTTCAGATAAACGGTATAGATAATGGCGTAGCCGATCAGGGACGCGAACGTCAAAACGGCCGTTAGCGGATTTACCAGGATCGTCAGTATCGACATCGAAATTACGCCGAGCACTGCCGCAAACGTCAATGCCTCTACTGCCGAGATCTTGCCTTGCGGCAGTGGCCTTGCACGCGTCCGGGACATTTGCGCATCGATACGGGCGTCCAGCACATGATTGATCACGGCGGCCGATGAGGCGGCGAGGCCGATGCCGAGCGTGCCGAACAGGAGTGCGCTTGCCCCGGGCCAGTCCGGAACGGCCAGGAACATGCCGACGATGGCCGTAAACACGATAAGCGTGACGACCTTGGGCTTGGTCAGCTCGAAGTAATCTCGCCACTCGGCGACGTTTTGTAGTGTGGTTGTGCTCATATTTTTTATTGGGCCGCCAGGGCGGAGGCATATCGTACCCGGGGATAGTGCATCTGTGAAGTCAGAAGATGTGCTGACTCGCGTCTCGGCTAGCCCTGTCTTCGACCGATGTCGGCTGCGTCGAAGCGATATTCCCCGCTGGGCTGCGGCGGCCCGCCGCCCCAGGCGTGGCCATATACGACCTCCAGCCGGAGCTCCAGCAGGCCGTCCTTGAACTGTTCGTTGAGCCGCCCTTCCATGGCCTGGAAACGCTGCTTTCCGGTGAGTGATCTGGACCTGCCCGCCAGGCTGTTTCTGGCGCCAAGCCGCGTCAAATCGCTAAACAGGGACTTCGTATCGCGGTAGCTCACATTCAGGAAATCGGTATCCAGCACCGGGTCACCCAGGCTCGCTCGCACGAGTCCGTCGCCGATATCGTGCATGTCTGCAAACACATTCACGTGCTGGCCATTATCGACCGACGACCAGGCTGCTCTCAATTCCGACAGACTGTCGGGCCCGAGCGTCGAAAACGCGAAGAGTCCACCCTTTTTCAAAACCCGGCCGACTTCGGCGAACAAGGCTTGCAAGTCGTCAATCCACGGCAGCAACAGGTTTGAATAGATGAGGTCGACGCATCCGGTTTGCAGGGGCAAAGCCATTGCGTTGCCTTGCAAGGGCGACACGCGCGAGAACCAGGATCGCTTCCGCTCGGCCACCCGCAGCATTTCACGCGAGGCATCGAGAATAATGACGCGGCTTCGCTTGAACCGCCTGCAAAGCTGCCGGCTTGCCCCGCCAGTCGCTGCGCCGAGATCGAGAATTTTTTTTACGTCGATGGCCATCGGCTCAAGGCGCTCGATCAGGCCATCCGAGGTTGCGCGGTGCACGAAATCGACACCATCGAAACTTTCCGCCGCGCGGTTGAAGCGGCGTTGCATGTGCCGAAAATCGAGGCTGTGAGGCTGAGTGCCCATTCTGACTCAAGCATAACTGTTCTTCAGTGCTGTTTATGTCGGGACAGCTGACTTACGCGCACTGCGCGGACCCCAGTAGAGGTGTCAGTGTTACAGCATGAAGAAAAAGCCTCTGTTTGCTGCAATCGACAGCCTGTCGAGGCATGTGCTACCGCGGAGCTGTGTGCTTTGCGGGGTATACCTGTGTACAGGCTACTTTTGTAACGGCTGTTTGATCGACCTGCCTTGGGTCGTGGCGGCATGCGAACGCTGCGGCCAGCCGCTCTCTGCGCCGCTCCCCGAAGGATCCTATTGCGCCGGCTGTCAGCAGCGCGCTACGTCTTTCGAAAAAGCATTCGCCCCGTTGTTGTATTCGTTCCCGGTCGACAGCGCCCTCAAAGCACTCAAGTTCAATCAACAGCTTATCTACGCACCCGCCTTTGGCGAACTCCTTGCTCCATTGCTCGAGAAGCTGTTTCCCGAAGTAGATTCGTTACTGCCCGTGCCCTTGCACCGGCGACGACATGCGAGCCGGGGATTTAATCAGGCGATTGAGCTGTCCCGGCCACTTGAAAGGGCAAGCGGCCTGCCGGCAATAGCAAACGTGTGCCGGGTGCGATCTACACAGCCACAAACCGGACTCGAAGCGTCCGAGCGGCGCCGCAACATGAGGGCGGCATTTGAAGTTCGGGGTAGCGTGCGGTTCTGTCACCCGTTGTTGGTCGATGATGTCATTACGACGGGCGAGACCTGCCGGCAACTTGCCAGCACCTTGTTACGTGCCGGCGTCGAGCGAGTCAGTGTGTTGGCCGTCGCACGGGCGGCTTCACTCTGAGTCGAAAATGCAATCCGCGAGTTGTTCGCTGGGAACTTCGTCAAGCCATTCCGGCTTCTTGAAGTTGCGATGAATGGCCCGGCCGAGCTTGCCGATCTGCATGCCATCCACAATCCGGTGATCAAAGGTACCGGTCAGTGGCAGGATGGTTCGTATGACGACTTCTCCGTCACGCACGACGGGTTTTTCTTCCATCTTGCCCATGATGATGACGGCAGGGATTTTTGCGGCAGGAAAGAGAGCTGCCATGCCTGAGGTAAGACCGAAGCTGCCGATGTCGGAGACGATGAATGAGCCAAAGCTGTCCGACGACAATCCCAGTGATCGCATCTCCACGCCCAGATCCACCGTAAGCCATTTCAGAAACTTGAACACGGCGCGCCGAAACGGCCAGGGAATCTTGTTGAGTACATATTTGTTTTGCGACGCTTTCGACTCTTCACCGCTGCGGCTCATTTGCGCTTGTTGCCTGATGTCGTTTGCGAGATCGCTGACGGGTCGTGCGTGCGCGTCGTTGACGAGGACCGAGCTTACGCCGGACTGACTGTCGAGCATGACCGGCAGCATGACGTTCAAGCGCTTGCGGCCAACGACGCTTCCCCGCCGTATGAAGCAATTGAGCTCCGGTACGTCGAACGCAACCGCACGCGCGAGGACCGCCGTTGTCAAATGAACCATTGTGATCTTTACGCCGGTTTTGCGTTTCGCATCCAAGAAGCGTTTCGCTTCCGTGACATCGATGTCGAGACTGCCGTAGACACGCGAATCCGACGGCGCCGTGTAGATTGCAGCGGCGGTGACGCGCCAGGGTGTATTGAACCGATCCATTGCGACGAGCATAGCCGAAAATTCCTGTACTATCTTGCGAGGCCAATCCCGCAGAACAACAACAGGGCACAGCATGGAATCCCTCGTAAATCAGATTAACGCCGTCATCTGGAGTGACGCGCTCATATATCTTTGCTTGGGCACAGGTCTGTTCTTTTCCGTGCTTACCCGATTCGTGCAGGTGCGGCTTTTCAGAGAGATGATCCGCCTGCTCTTTTCTTCGAAGAGTTCTGACAGGGGCATCTCTTCATTCCAGGCATTGTCCGTCTCGTTGTCGGGGCGGGTAGGCACCGGCAACATCGCAGGCGTCGCTGCGGCGATCGGCTTCGGCGGACCAGGCGCAGTATTCTGGATGTGGGTAGTCGCCTTTCTTGGCGCAGCCACTGCCTATGTCGAGTCAGCGCTTGGCCAGATTTACAAGGAGGAAGACGAGGGGCAGCTTCGCGGCGGGCCGGCTTTCTATATCGAGAAAGCCATGGGACAAAAGTGGTACGCGTGGATATTCGCTATCACGACGATCATCGCTACGGGGCTATTGTTACCCGGCGTTCAGGCAAACAGCATCGCCAACGCAGTCGAAGTAGCACTGGGCGCAGGCCAGATTGTCGAATCGGGTTTCGGCAGCATCAGTACTACCAAGCTCACAACGGCGGTTGGCGTCGTTGCGGTTCTGGGATTCATTATTTTCGGCGGCGTGAAACGTATCGCTCATTTCACGCAGATCGTCGTTCCGTTCATGGCGCTGGCTTATGTCGTGACCGCCGTCATCATCATTGCGCTTAATTACACGGCGTTACCGGGCGTAGTCAGCATGATATTCAAGGACGCATTTACGCCAATGGCCGGTTTTGGCGCGGCAATCGGATGGGGAGTCAAACGGGGTGTTTACTCCAACGAAGCAGGCCAGGGTACCGGGCCGCATGCCGCCGCCGCAGCCGAAGTGCAACATCCGGCCCAGCAGGGATTGGTACAGGCGTTTTCGGTTTACATCGATACGTTGTTCGTGTGTTCAGCCACGGCATTCATGATTCTTATTACGGGAGCCTTCAACATTCACAGTGTCGAAGGCGGTTTCCTTGTGCAGAATCTCGCCGCGGATCTTGCGGCGAACAGCCCCGCGTTCACACAGTTTGCAGTTGATAGTGTCCTGCCCGGATTCGGCAAGCCGTTTATCGCGGTTGCACTTTTCTTCTTTGCCTTTACGACGCTGCTTGCTTACTACTACATCGCGGAAACGAACGTCGCCTATATCAGGCGAACACTCAAAATCCCCGGCGACATGTTCGTATTGAAAGTAGCTTTGATGTCGTCGGTATTTTATGGGGCGGTCAAAACTGCAAATCTTGCTTGGGGCCTGGGTGATATCGGCGTTGGCCTGATGGCCTGGCTGAATATCATTGCGATATTGATTTTGTTCCTGATGGGCAAGCCTGCGCTGAAGGCGCTAAAGGACTACGAAGCGCAAAAGAAGGCGGGGGTTACGGAATACACATTCGATCCCGAAGCATTGGGAATCAAGAACGCAGATTTCTGGATCGATGATAAGCCGTAACTAGCGGCATGCGGCCGGCAGATGTTTGTCCGGAATGGCGCCACCGCTTGCACAGATCCAGGCGACGCTACCGAGATTGTCTGCCGCCGTTAACGTGACTGTTTGTCCGGCGATCCGAAAGTTGGCATCGTTTCCGTACAAAATCGTTATGACGGCGCCAGCCGAGCTTACTGAGGTAACGTACTTGCCATTTATATTGGCAGCAGCCTCAAGCCCGGCTTCAGTGTTGTCGGTTGGGAAAGCGCCTCGATCCTGATAAAACTCCGTCACGGCAGTTTTGGCGCCGCTGGATACATTGAGACCTTCCGCTACCTGCGCCCGGACTGTGTAGTCGAGGTAGGCCGGAATAGCGACCGCCGCCAGAATGCCAATAATGGCAACGACGATCATCAGTTCGATCAGCGTGAATCCTCGCTGATTTGCAGTCATGTTCTGCTCCGTTATTCGCAAGCTCATCAAGCCATGTCGGGCGCACAGATTATGCCCTGCAATATATGAAGCGAATCTCGTGCCAACATCGGGCAGAATCCCGTAAACCCCTGTTGTGAAGGGATTTAAAAAGTATTTCATTTTTTGATCGGGATTCAAAAGAGAGATTTTCGTAAGTCAATGTGCCAATTTTCGTCACAATCTGACGCAAATCAGCCGCCGTGGTGTTGCGTTAGGTCACAGGAGCTTGCGGGCGAATTATGGCAAACAAGTGTTTCAGCGTCTCGGTGTGATCCTTGTAGTCCAGGCGCACCGGCGTGAGTTGGTCGCCGTCACCGAGCACCAATGCGGGCAGACCATTGATCGGTGAACTGCGAGCAAAGGCGACCTGGCGTTGCAACTCCGACTCCGTGTCCTCGGAATGCAAGTCAGCGACGAATCGCTCCGAATCAAGATTCAGCTCTTTGGCCAGGGCTTCGAGTGTTTCCGTGTCCGATGGGTTCATCGCACGCAAGTAATACGCCTGTTGAATGGCGAGAATCATATCGGCTTCCCTGCCCTGAATCGTCGCAGCGATTACGGCCCGGCATGCGGGGTATGTGGAACGGCGAGGCTTGCACTTCGTCCAGAAATCGAAGTTGAATTCGGTGCCGAGCATCTCGTTAATCGTTCGCCAATGTCCAGGTATTCTTTCAAGCAATTCCTCGGACATAGGCTCGTTACTGTCGGGCGCGAGACCACCCAGCACTTTTTCCAGCATGACGTCTTCCGGCAGGTTGGCGAGTAACAGTTCGGCTGTCGGCCGGTAACCCCAGCACCAGCTGCACATCGGATCGTGAATATAGTAGAGCGTGGTCACGTTGCGCTCTCATAATCCGGGTTTCTCGCGGCAGTAACGAAATAGAACACGAGGCCCGCGCCAATGATCGCCAAACCGAACAATCCTTCTTGTGGCTTGTTGAGCAGCACGAATATCAGCGTCCAGCCAGTCAGCGCGAGATATACGAGCGGTGTTAGCGGATATGCGAAGGTGCGGTACGGGCGGGGCAAATCCGGCTGTCGCAAGCGAAGCACGAAGACGCCAAGCACCGTGGCAAAACTGTTCAACGCCAATGTAAAGCCTGCGAAGATGAGTATGGACTCGAAACTCGATGTCAGTACAAAAACGACCGCGAGGAAAGACTGAAAAAAGATTGCGGTCGAGGGGATGCCGTCTGAGTTTTTTGCTGCCAGAAATCGCAAAGCATGAAAGTCCTCGCCAATGACCTGCAACACCCGCGGACCGGCGAGCGTCATCGCGCTGACCGTGGAAATGAGTAACAGGGCAAGCACGAGGCCCGTAAACCGGCCGCCCAGATCACCAAACGCAGATTGTGCCGCGATGTAGCCGACCTCCAATTCGCCAGCCATCGCGTCCATGGGTGCGACACTCAAGAATGTGAAGTTCAAGGCAAGGTAGAGGAGCATTACTACCAATGTGCCTGTCATCAAAATGAAGGGAAGCGTGCGTTGCGGGTTTTCGAGTTCGCTGGACAGATAGGTTGCGGCATTCCAGCCGGTGTAGGCGTAACTGACATATATGAGAGATACCGCAAACGCCCCGCTAGTGAGCAAGACGCCGTCTCCAGCGCTCGGCAGGAAGCTGATAGCTTGCGGGACATCGGCAATCGTCAGTGCCGCGAGACAAAATCCGAGAATTACGCAGACTTTCAGAATTGTAAAAATTACCTGCAGGCCACCACTGTTTCTCCGGGTGCTCGCGTGAATGAGGGTAACTCCAGTGACAAGGGCTGCAGCCAGGGCCTTCTCCAGAAAATCGCTGGAGCCGCCGGGAAGAATCGACGTTGCATATGCCGCAAAGGTAATTGCTGCGAGTGCGGTCGGCGCGGCGAATCCGATGGTCGCGGACACCCAGCCGGATACGAAGCCGGCGGCGGGGTGATAAATCCTCGCGAGGAAGTTGTACTCGCCCCCGGAACGCGGCATGGCGGCGCCCAGCTCGGCATAAGTCATCGCACCGCAAAACGCGGCGACCCCCCCGACCGCCCAAAGCATCAGCAAAACGAAAGCGGAGCGAATTTCGAGGAGTTGAAACCCGAGGCTGGTAAATACACCGGTGCCGACCATGTTAGCAATGACGACGGCGATCACGGTCGGAAAACGAAATTTGGCCACCGCAAAGCTCTATCCAGAAATAACTGGATTGAAGGTGTAATGCAAAACGATGCCCACGAACACGATCATGCCGATGTAGTGGTTGTGCAGAAACGCCTTGAAACAATTTGCGGCTATCCGGTCGCGGGCGAGCCACTGGTGATACACCATCAACACGCCGGCGACAAAAACGGCGGTGTAATACCAGGTGCCAAGTTCGGCCATATCGCCGATGAGGATTAGTGCAAGCAGCATCAGTATCTGCAAGCCGCCGATGACGAACAGGTCTGCATCACCAAACAATATTGCTGTCGATTTTACGCCGAGCTTCAAGTCGTCTTCGCGATCGGCCATAGCATAAAACGTGTCGTAGATTACGGCCCAGACCAGCGCCGTGCCGAATACGAGCCAGGCCAGTTGTTGCGTCTGGCCCGTTTGTGCAGCAAATGCCATCGGTACAGCCCAGCCGAAAGCCATGCCGAGCACAAACTGCGGAATGGATACGAAACGCTTTATGAATGGATATACGACGGTCAATGCAGCAGCTATGACCGCGAGCACCTGCGCTTGCCGGTTAAGCATTGCTGCAAGGCCGATTGCGATCAGGGCGAGCGCAACGAACAGCGTAAGCGCCTCCATCGGTGCGACTGCGCCCGAGGCGATCGGACGAGACCGAGTTCGTTCCACATACGGGTCGATATTCCGATCGGCGAAGTCATTCAACACACAGCCGGCCGAACGCATGATGAAAACGCCAAGCATGAACACGATGAAAATGCTGCCGTCCGGGTGGCCTTTGCCGGCCAGCCAGAGTGCCCACAGCGTAGGCCATAACAGAAGCCAGGTGCCGATCGGCTTATCGAGCCGCATCAACTGTGCATAGTTCGAGAGCTGTGTAATGAAGCCCGGCAGAATGCTGCCTTCTGCTTGCGCCTTTTTCATTTGACGAAGGTTATCAGACCTTGCCGTATCGTCCCGCATCGCCGAGCCAGCGGCGGACGATTTTGTCACACAGGCCGGCCGAAGACCTGCGCATCGACTCCGCAGCGAGCTGAACCCTGGGCATGAGTTCGGCGTCGCGGCCCAGGTTTGCAATGCGGTACTGCGGCAGCCCGGTTTGTCTCGTGCCGAGTAGCTCGCCAGGGCCGCGAAGCTCGAGATCCCTCTGAGCAACGAGAAAGCCATCGTTGGTATCACGCAGTACGGCCAGACGGCTGTGCGCAAGATTGCCGAGCGGCGGCTTGAACAACATCACACAATGACTCTGCGTGCCGCCGCGCCCTACTCGACCGCGCAACTGATGCAGCTGCGATAGTCCCATGCGTTCGGCATTCTCAATAATCATCAGCGTAGCGGTCGGCACATCGACACCTACCTCAATAACGGTCGTCGCAACGAGCAACTGAATCTCGCCGGCCTTGAATGCACGCATCAACTTATCTTTCTCCGCGGACTTCATGCGGCCGTGCACGAGACCGACCTGCAGGTCGGGCAGCGCATCACGCAGCATCTTGTAACTGGCTTCGGCTGCCTGGTAGTCGAGAAATTCTGATTCATCGATTAGCGGGCACACCCAATACGCTTGTTGCCCCTTGCTGCAGGACGATCGCACGCGTTCAATAACTTCATCGCGACGCGTCTCCGGCATCGCCACCGTTTGTACCGGTTGCCGACCGGGTGGCAGCTCATCGATAACCGAGGTATCGAGATCCGCGTACGCGGCCATCGCGAGTGTTCTGGGTATCGGCGTCGCCGTCATGACGAGTTGGTGTGGATGTCCCTGACCCGTCTCACCTTTTTCTCGTAGCGCCATGCGCTGATGCACACCAAAGCGATGCTGTTCATCGATGACGACCAGTGCCAGCTGTTTGAATGTCACGCCTTCCTGAAACAAGGCATGCGTCCCAATGACAAGGGACGCGCTACCGCTCGAGATAGCCTCGAGTGATTGGCGTCTTTCAGCCGAGCGTTGACTGCCGCTTAGCCAGGTTGGCTCGATGCCGAGCGGGCGAAACCAATCGCAGAAGTTTCGCCAGTGTTGCTCGGCAAGGAGTTCCGTCGGCGCCATCACCGCGACTTGCACGCCACTCGATATCGCTTTCAGGCAGGCAACAGCGGCAACCACGGTTTTGCCGGAACCGACATCACCCTGGATTAGGCGCAGCATCGGATACGGGGTCGCAATGTCACTGGTGATTTCCTCAATCACCTTCTTCTGCGCAGCAGTGAGCTCATACGGCAAATCGTTTACAAAGCGATCAGCAAGTTCCGCCCCGGCGTCCAGTTGCGGCGCGCCTGCCGTTCTGGCGATATCGCGAAGATTCCGCAGGCTCAGGTAGTGCGCGAGCAATTCTTCGAATGCGAGCCGTTGCTGGCACGGATGTTTGCCTGCCTCGATGCTCGCCAGATCAGCATCCGGTGGCGGTTGATGCAAATAGAACAATGCGTCGAACAAGGCGGGCATGTCATATTTTTGTCGAATGTCATCCGCTATTAATTCCTCGGGCGGCGAAGACTTCGCGATCTTTAACACCTGGCCGACGAGGTTTCTGAGGCGACCCTGCTGCAGGCCTTCGGTGGTGGGATAAATCGGTGTAAGCGCATCGCTGAGGACCGGATTTTGTTCCGGCTTCAGGATTCGGTATTCCGGATGAACCATTTCCAGGCCGACCGGACCCATGCGGACGTCGCCATAGCAGCTCAGTTCGGCGCCGCTTTTGAATTGCGAATGCTGTTGTTTCGAAAAATGAAAAAACCGCAGCGTCAACTGGCCGGTGCCGTCGCCAATCCTGACCAGCAGGTTGCGGCGGCCGCGGTATACGATCTCGGCCAGCAACACCTCGCCGCCGACCAGGCAGCGATTACCGGGTTGTAGCGAACCGATTTTGATGAGGCTCGTTCGATCCTCGTATCGGTTCGGTAACAGGAACAGCAGGTCGCCAATTCGGTGCAGGTCGAGGCGGGCAAGTTTTTCATTGAGGGCGGGACCGATACCCTTTAGCACGGTGAGGGGTGAATCGAGCTTGGTCACACTGCGAGAATCGCCTCAGCCTCGACATCGGAGCCCTTGGGCAGCGAAGCGACACCCAGGGCAGCGCGGGCCGGGTAAGGCTCCTGAAAATAGTCGGCCATCACAGCGTTCACGGTCGCAAAATTGTTCAGGTCGGTCAGGTAGATCGTCAGCTTGACGATGTGGTCGAGGTTACCACCAGCCTCCACCGCAACCGCCTTAAGGTTATCGAACACGCGCCTCGCACGCGCCTCGAAATCGCCGTCAACAATTTCCATCGTCGCCGGGTCCAATGGAATCTGACCCGAAAGAAATACGAATTGCCCTGACTTTATTGCCTGCGAGTAGGTTCCTATTGCCGACGGAGCGCCATCGGTATGTATCGCTTTCTTTTCCATTGTTTCTCCGCTTCTTATTTCAGGCGCAATCTCGTGATACACGCATGACATCCGGCATATTGCGCACATTGCGCATGATCTTGGCGAGGTGTTTCCTGTCTTGCACGGTCAATAGGAAGGACAGCATGGAACAGTCTTCATGCCGGCCGAGTACGGCGACCTGCTCGATGTTCGAGTCGGAGTCCGCGATCGTCGCGGCAACTTCTGCCAAAATGCCCGTCTTGTTTTCGGTGTCCACCTGTATCTGACTCAGGAAGTCACGATCTATATCCTTTTCCCAGCTAACAGCAATCCATTTTTCAGGCTGTTTACGGAAATTACTGAGGTTGCCGCAACAATTACGGTGGATCACGATGCCCCTGCCGGTGCTCAGGTATCCCATGACGTCGTCGCCGGGAATCGGGTAACAGCACTTGGCGTAGCTGACGACCACACCCTCGGTGCCGGCAATGACGAGGCTGGCGGCTGTGGGCTCGCTATCACCTTCCTCGTTGACGCCAACCAGGAAGCGCGCAGTCAACGGCGCCAGCCGCTCCCCCAGACCCAACTGTTCGAATAGTTCGCTGGTGTCCTTGAGCCCGAGTTCGTCGAGGGCCTCGCGCATCCGAACTTTGCCGACCTTGCGAAGAGATGAATCGAGATCTTTCAAAGAGCGATCGAGCAGCCGCTTGCCCAGATCGACCGATTCGCTCGATCGCATGTTCTTCATGTAGTGGCGAATGGCCGAACGGGCCTTTGCGGTCACGACAAAGGTGACCCAGTGCGGATTCGGTTTTGCGCCACGGCTCGTAATGACTTCGACCGTCTGACCATTCTGTAACTGGGTGCGAAGCGGTACGAGGTGGCGATCGACTTTTGCTGCGACACAACGATTACCGACATCGGTGTGCACTGCATAAGCGAAGTCGACTGTTGTGGCGCCTTTCGGCAATGGCATGATGTCGCCCTTCGGCGTAAAGACATAAATCTTGTCGGGAAACAGATCTACCTTGACGCTCTCGAGGAATTCCTCGGAGCTACCGGATTCCTGAATCTCGACCAGATGGGCAAGCCATTCACGTGCGCGCCGCTGCGGTGTCGCGCTCGACTTGTCCTCGGCTTTGTATTGCCAGTGCGCGGCAACGCCGGATTCGGCGACGCTATGCATTTCGACTGTGCGAATCTGCACCTCCAGCGGTAATCCTTTGGGGCCGAACAAGGTTGTGTGCAAGGACTGATAACCATTGATGCGAGGAATGGCAATGTAGTCCTTGAAGCGGCCGGGCATGGGTTTATACAGACCATGCACCAGTCCCAGGACCTTGTAACAGGTATTGACGTTTTCGACGACGATGCGAAAACCGTACACATCGACAACATCGCTCAGCAGGCGTTTTTTCCCGGACATCTTCCTGTAAATGCTGTACAGGTGTTTTTCCCTGCCGATGACCTCGGCCTCGATGCCCTCCGCTTCCAGGGCCTTCTGCAGATCTCCGGAGATCTTCTTGACGATCTGTCTCTGATTTCCTTTTGCCTTCTTGAGCGTGTTCTCGAGTATGCGATGTCGAAACGGATACAAATAGCGAAAACCGAGCTCCTCCAGCTCGACCTTCATGCGATTGATACCGAGGCGGTTCGCGATCGGCGCATAGATTTCCAGTGTCTCTCGAGCAATGCGCGCCTGTTTCTCGCGGGGCATTGCCTCGAGTGTCTGCATGTTGTGCAGGCGATCGGCAAGCTTGACCAGAATGACGCGGATGTCCTCGATCATGGCCAGCATCATTTTGCGAAAACTTTCAGCCTGGGCTTCTGCCCGGCTGGTGAACTGAATCTGATCGAGTTTGCTGACGCCGTCGACGAGTGCCGCGATCTCGCGGCCAAACTGATTGTCGATGTCCTCGAGCGTTGCGTCCGTGTCTTCGACGACATCATGGAGTATGGCGGCAGCGATAGTTTGCGCATCCATGTGCATGTCAGCCAGCTCCCTGGCGACGGCAACGGGATGGGAAATAAAGGGCTCGCCGGACATGCGTGTCTGGCCCTGATGGGCGTCGGCACTATATTCGTATGCGTGCATGACCTGTTCGATCTGCTCGGCGGGCATATAGGCCTCGAGCATTTCGAACAGCTGCCGAAGACCACGGTCACGTCTTGAAGACGTACCCGGGATCTTGGCTAGTATTGTTGCGGCGTAGTCCATGACTTAGTGTAACCCGAGGATCGGGTCAGCCGCGCCCGCGTCAGCGTATTAGTCGCCGATAGAAATTCCGCGCATCGGAATTAATTCGTCAGCGGCCTCGGGCTGCATAAATTCCTCTGTCGCCGGCTGTTCGACTTCCTCGAGAATTGACGGCGTGATGTGTCCGTCTGCAATTTCACGTAATGCGACAACCGTCGCCTTGTCGTTCTCAAGCTCGACGAGGGGCTCCGCACCATGAGCAACTCTTCTGGCGCGTTTGGCCGCAACCAGCACCATCTCAAAAATATTTTCGATGTTTTCCAGACAATCTTCGACCGTAATTCTGGCCATGTATCACTTACTCCATTTCGCCCAAGAGGGCCATTTAATAACGCAGACCCACCAGTTTACTGCAAGTTAGGGTAAAGAAGGAACCTCTAAAGCGATCTTGAAGCCGCTGTCTCATGCCTCGGCAGCTGCCAAAACGACGTCAAATCGATAAAGCGGCAGGCCGGTCGCCTCGTCGGAGATCGACTTCGCGATCAACAGGTGGCGCAATTCTTCAGGCGCCTTGGCGATTTCCAGATCCTGTTCGATTAACGGGTCCCCGTGGAAATACATCTGCGTTGTCAGTTCGTCGAATCCTGGCCGTGATACCTGGAAGTGAATGTGCCTGCAGCGCCAGCCTTCCTCGCCGAGGAACGACAAGGGGTAGGCGCCCGGCTTGATCGTCTTGAAACTGAATCGGCCCTCCGAATCCGTCGTCATAAGGCCCCAGCCCTGAAAGTTCGGATCCAGCGGCGCAGTATTCGGGTCTTCGGGGTGGCTGTACCGGCCCACGTGGTTTGCTTGCCACACATCCACCAGCGCATCTGTCAATGGCTGTCCCCCGGCATCGAACACCTGACCGCGCACCAGAATGATTTCGCCTTCAGCCGTCTTGGAATTACCCTCGATCAGCGTCAAATCCAGATCTGTATCCGCCTGCTCTTCGATTGGGTGAAACGGACCCTCGACCTGCTCCGGAGTAGGCACTAATGCTTTGGCAATGCCTGGGCCGAGCAAGGAAGCGCCGGCGGCGATGGCGATCTGTTTGCTAACGTCGCGGCGAGAGACAGTCTTATTTTTTTTCATTTTATGCACTTATCCTATGATTTGATGAACGCGCGCCTTGAGGGCCTCGCTGCCCGCTTCACTCGCATGACCGGCGCCTTTGAGTACAGATTCTAACTCGGTGACGGCATGCTCGAGATCATCGTTGATGATGACGTAGTCGAACTCCTGCCAATGAGACATGTCGCTAAGCGCGTCGTCGAGACGCCGCTGGATGACGCTGTCAGTATCGGTCTTTCGATCTCTGAGCCGTCGCTCGAGCTCTTCCCGCGAAGGGGGCAGGAAGAAAATCATCACGCAATCGGGCTTGGCTTGTCGAACCTGCTGGGCGCCCTGCCAGTCGATTTCGAGGATGACGTGATCGCCGTTGGCAAGATGTTCCTCGACCTGCGAACGACTCGTGCCGTAGTGATTGTCGAAGACGAGCGCGGACTCAAGCAATTCGCCTTTGGCTTTCAGGTCTTGGAACGCGTCTTCGGATACAAAGAAGTAATCCTGTCCCTCGACTTCGGTAACGCGTTTTTCTCGTGTTGTATATGAAATGGAAAACTTCAGGCCGGGATTTCGTTCGACCATGGCTTTGACGAGCGTTGTTTTGCCGGCGCCGGACGGTGCCGCGAAAACGAACAGTCTGGCGTTATTCGACATTCTGAATCTGTTCGCGCATCTGCTCGATCAATACTTTGAGTTCGACGGCGGCTTTGGTCGTTTCGGTGTCCGCGGATTTTGACCCCAGTGTGTTTGCCTCGCGGTTCAGCTCCTGCATGAGGAAGTCGAGCCGTCGACCGACAGCTTCATCGCTTGCCATCACTTCGCGGATCTCGCTGATGTGGCTATCGAGGCGATCGAGTTCTTCATCGATGTCGAGCTTCTGCGCGATCAGTGCCAACTCGGTTTCGAGGCGCGCCGGATCGGCCTCGATATCCAGTTTTGCAATGCGTTCCTGCTGGCGCGTGCGAACAGCGGCAAGAACGTCCGGCATCCTGGCTCTGACGCTCGTGGCGATTGTCATGATGTCGGCACAGCGCGATTCAATCATCTCGGCAATTCGCTCACCTTCCGAAGCACGCATTTTGCCGAGTGCAGCCAGTGTGTCGTCGAGCAGTCGGCTTGCCTCTTCATAGAGTGGCCCCGTGTCGATCTCGGTCTCGGATACGACGCCCGGCCAGCGAAGTACATCGATTGGATCGATTGCCCGTGACTCATGAAGCATCTCGGACAGCTCATCGAGCTTTGCCCGAAGCTGCATGACCAGGTCCTGATTGATTTTGAGCGCTGTTGCCTCTGAAATCGCGCGGCGAAAGTGCAGTGAGCACTCGATTTTGCCTCGTTTCAGCTGCCCGGATACCTGCTGCCGGAGATCGGTCTCACTCGGACGCAATTCCTCGGGCAGGCGAAACTGAACGTCCAGGTAGCGGTGGTTTACGGTGCGAAGCTCCCAGGTGAGCGTCCCGAGAGGGCATTCGGCGGCTTGCCGCGCAAACCCTGTCATACTGTTTAACATCCTTTACTCCGTTATTGTTGCTCTTGTCACAGATATCGGGGCTGGAAGCGAGCCATAATTCGCTTGAGGAATCAAATATTCTAAGCTGCGCGAGCGCCTGGTCGCCAGCCCGAATAAGAAAAAGCTTATACGCCAATCATGCAAATTGAGTACGCCAAAGTATCTGCACTCGGAGACCGGACTGACAATCAGGATCGCGCGGCGATTGTGGTCGCCGAGGATGCGGCGCTAATGCTCGTTTTTGACGGCATGGGTGGTCATTCGGATGGCGCCAAAGCAGCGGAAACGGGTCTGAGAATCGTCCAGGATGCATTCATGGAATCGTCGCTTCCGGTATTTGATCCCTTGGGTTTTCTGTATGGCGCGCTCGCTCACGCGCATGACGAAGTTGTGAAAATAGGCATGAACCTTGCGGTCGACTTTCGGCCAAGGGCGACTTGCGCGATCTGCCTGATACAAGAGAGTGGTTCATACTGGGGCCATATTGGCGACAGCCGTATTTATCAGATGCGTGATGGCAAGCTCGTGACTCGCTCGCGCGATCACAGTCACGTCGAAGTATTGATTCAGGAAGGGGCGATCACCGAAGAAGAAGCCCAGGACCATCCGATGCGAAACTTCGTCGAATGTTGCATTGGCGGTGACGCGCCGGTTCCGGACATGAGTATCACGGCAAAACAACCGCTGATTCCCGGAGATGTGTTGCTCGCCTGCAGCGATGGGTTATGGTCCGGACTGAGTGACACCGACATGGCGACAATCGGAGTAGGGCCCACCGACAGCCTTGCCGAAAACCTGAAAGCCTTAAGTGTCAGGGCGCTGCACGCGAATGCGCCGTACAGCGATAATACGACCGGCACCGCACTTCGGTGGCTGGGGGAATAAATAATAAGAACGGGAGACAGCAATGCGTCCGAGTGGTCGCGAACCGGACGAGTTAAGACCGGTAGTTTTTACACCTGATTTTACGAAGCATGCAGAAGGGAGCGTACTGGCCGAATTCGGCGATACGCACGTTCTGTGCACGGCAAGCGTCGAAGGTCGGGTGCCGCCGTGGATGCGCGGTGCGGGTCGTGGATGGGTAACCGGCGAGTACGGCATGTTGCCGCGAGCTACACATTCGCGATCCGGGCGTGAGGCAGTCCGCGGCAAGCAGGGCGGGCGCACGCAGGAAATTCAGCGGCTGATCGGCCGCTCGCTAAGAGCGGCTACGGATCTTGAGGCGCTCGGCGAACGCACCGTCACTCTCGACTGCGACGTGTTGCAAGCTGATGGTGGAACCCGAACGGCGGCTATCAGCGGTGCCTATGTTGCGCTTCAGGTGGCGATGCAAAGACTTTGCAAGCAAAACAAACTAAAAACAAATCCCGTGCACGGACAAATCGCCGCGGTATCCGTCGGCGTATATGACGGTGTCGCGGTACTCGATCTCGACTATGCAGAAGACTCACAGGCGGAGACTGACATGAACGTCGTCATGAACGAGGCAGGTCGGTTCATCGAGGTTCAGGGCACAGCTGAAGGGCATGCGTTTACGCGTGAGGAATTCGACGCAATGCTCGAACTGGCGAGCGGCGGCATCAACACGATAATCGAAGCGCAAAACGAAGCTATCGCCAGGGCGGGCTGTTAATTACGAAGCCGCGACTCTCGTGAACGCAGCAATAAAAAGAATCGTCATCGCTTCCGGCAATGCCGGCAAGATTCGTGAGATCAGCAAAATCTTTCAAGGTTCGGGTTGCGAAATCATTCCGCAGTCCGAACTGGGTATAGCTGCCGTTGCGGAGACAGGCACGAGCTTTTCTGACAATGCCCTGATCAAGGCACGGCATGCGGCTGAGAAGTCAGGGTTGCCGGCAATAGCCGACGACTCCGGGCTAGTCGTCGATGCGCTGGAGGGCAGCCCGGGAGTACATTCCGCACGATACGCGGGCCCGCATGCGAGCGATGACGAGAATGTCGACAAGCTCTTGGCAGAACTAGGGGATTCGGCGCCCGGCGAGCGCGGCGCACATTATGAGTGTGCGGCGGTCTGGGTCAGTGCGGACGAGGCAGACCCCGCAATAGTGGTGCAGGAACACTGGTACGGCCGAATACTTGACGAGCGACGCGGCGAAGGCGGATTCGGGTACGATCCGGTTTTCTTCGATGAAAATATGATGAAGAGCGGCGCCGAAATGACAGTGGATGAAAAAAATCTTCAAAGCCATCGAGGCAAAGCATTTCGCAAACTTCATGCTCGGTTGTTTCAATGAACGAGAACATCGATCTGTCCTTGTATGTTCACCTGCCATGGTGTGTCAGCAAGTGTCCTTACTGTGATTTCAATTCGCATACGGCCGGCGATGCGGCGCCGAGAGAGCGCTACCTGAAGGCTGTCGAGGTCGACCTCAGGGCGGAGGTGATTCGGGCGGCCGGGCGGCCGCTCGTCAGCGTATTCATCGGCGGTGGCACACCGAGTTTTTTCACCGGTAAGGAAATCGGCCAGCTTATAGACCTGATTGCAGCTGAGTTCTCATTGCAAGCGGACATCGAGATTACGATGGAGGCGAATCCGGGCACCGTGGAACACGGCGAGCTCGGTGATTATGCCGCGGCCGGCGTGAACCGCCTGTCGCTGGGGGCGCAGAGCTTCAACGCCGAGTCGCTGGCGAGGCTTGGCAGAATTCATGGGCCGGATGAAATTTATGCGGCTTTCGACGGCGCATCGAAAGCCGGTTTTGACAGCATTAACCTTGACCTCATGTACGCACTACCGGGACAGGACCGGACAATGGCGGCCAACGATGTCAGCGAAGCTGTGGCACTCGCGCCGGCGCATATCTCCTATTATCAGCTCACGCTGGAACCGAACACGGTTTTTTACAGCAATCCACCGGCCGATATTCCCGACGAGGATGAGAGCTTCGCGATCCAGGAGCACGGCCACGAATTGCTGGAGAAGCAGGGTTACAGACAATATGAAATCTCTGCTTTTGCGAAATCAGGACAGCAGTGCAGGCACAACCTGAACTACTGGAGATTCGGAGACTATGTCGCCGTGGGTGCCGGGGCGCACGGCAAAGTGACGGCTAGTGACGGCAAGGTCTGGAGATATGAGAAGCCGAGACACCCGTTGGGATTCATCGAGCAGGCGGAAAAAGGCGCCATTGATGGCAGGGAGTATCAGGTATCCACGACAGACATAGCCTTCGAATTCATGTTGAACGCCCTGCGGCTGCCGCAGGGCTTCACGGAATCGGAATTCACGACGCACACCGGTTTATCGGCGGATACGATCAAGGAGCGTCTGGAATCGGCGCGCGGCAAGGGCATGATCGAGTCGTTCGAGGGCCCGGGTTGGCGCCCGACGGCACTCGGATTGCGCTTTCAGAACGACCTGACAGGGAGCTTTTTGCCCTGAATGGCGTCGTGCGGGAGGATGCGCCTTATGCACAGCACCTCAGCTATGTGTGTTCTTTCCGGCAACTAAGGCCGATATTTCAGCCGGCCCGTGCAGAAAGGGCTGTAACTTATTGATATTAAACTATTTCTTAAATTGAGCACAAAATAGACATTCTAATAACGTTGCTTTAAAAATCGCCACTTAGCTCATTCACCCAATTTTTTTCCACAGAGTTATCCACAGGTTTTGTGGATAATCATTGGCAGGCCGCGGGGCTTGCGGGAAAGCCGGCTTCCCTATATCCTACGCGGCCGCTAGAAGCCGCTCTCTACACCGGAGACCCTCAATGAAAGCCGACATTCATCCCGATTACAGCGATATCAAAGTAACCTGTAGTTGCGGCAACGAATTCACGACTCGCTCGACGCTGAGTGAGGACCTGTTGATCGAAGTCTGTTCGGCCTGCCACCCGTTCTACACGGGCAAGCAGAAGATCGTTGACACCGCTGGCCGGGTGGACAAGTTCCGTCGCAAGTACGGTCTGAGCTAGTTTCTCAAGCGGCAAAGCTCCGCATACGCATTAATCCTGAGTTGCTCGGTTTTTGTGCTTCCGGCACCATGGGGTGCTGGGTCTTGCCGACCTGTGCGCGATTTCCAAGAGGAAAAAAATGAGCAAAGACGCATATAAGCTTGTCGATCCTGGCGGCGGCGAGATGGAACTTCCCGTTCGCAGCGGGTCGCTTGGGCCCGACGCCCTGGATATCGGCAGCCTGTATCGGGAAATGGGCGTTTTTACCTACGACGCCGGGTTCGTGGCGACCGGCAGCTGCGAAAGCGACATCACCTTTATCGATGGTGAGAAAGGTGTGCTGTTATACCGCGGCTATCCGATCGAGCAACTTGCGAAGCACTCGACTTTTCTCGAGGTGTCATATCTCTTGTTACATGGGGAGCTGCCGACGGCGGCGCAGCTTCAGAAATTCGATACGACCGTGCGCACGCATACCATGCTCAACGAAGGCATGCTGCGCTTCTTCAGCGGCTTTAGATACGATGCCCATCCGATGGCCATGTTGTCAGCCGTCGTCGGCTCGATGTCTGCTTATTATCACGACACCCTGGATATCCATAATGCCGAGCAACGCGACATTTTTTCTCATCGGGTTCTCGCCAAGCTACCGACGATCGCGGCGGCAGCATTTAAACTCAATGCAGGCCAGCCTTTCGTCTACCCACGTAATGATTTGAGTTACACCGAGAACATGATGCACATGTTCTTCGCCGTTCCGGCCGAGCCTTACGAGATTGATACGGTCGCTGCGGAAGCGCTCGATCTGTTATTTATCCTGCATGCCGATCACGAACAAAACTGTTCGACATCGACCGTCAGAATGGCTGGCAGCTCCGGCGCAAACCCCTATTCTGCGATTGCGGCAGGAATCTCCGCATTGTGGGGCCCGGCCCATGGTGGAGCCAACGAGGCAGTGCTTCGAATGCTTCGCGAAATCGGCGACGCAAAGAATATCTCTAAGTTTGTCGACAAGGCCAAGGACAAGAACGACCCCTTCAGACTGATGGGCTTCGGCCATCGCGTCTACAAAAATTTCGATCCCCGCGCGACGATCATCAGGGACATGTGTCACAAGGTGCTGAAACGAATGGGCACTGCAGACACACCGGTGTTCGAACTGGCGCTGAGGCTAGAAGAGCTTGCGTTAAAGGACGAGTATTTTATCGAGAAGAATCTTTATCCGAATGTCGATTTTTATTCCGGCATTATTTATCGGGCTCTGGGAATTCCAACGTCGATGTTCACCGTGATGTTTGCGATTGGGCGCTGCGTGGGCTGGGTGGCGCACTGGCGCGAGATGATCACCGACCCGAAGGGTCGTATTGCAAGACCAAGGCAGCTCTACAAGGGCCCGGCGCAACGCGACTACCAGAAAATCGCAGACCGCAAATAATAAGGGGACGAAAAAGAGCGCGTATTCCCGGGTACGTCCCCATCTATTTTTTTCCGTCGAGCAGATCCAGGACCTTCTGTTTATCCGCGCGCTGCATCGGTTTGCCGTTAACCGGGCTGATCGGTGCTTGTCGCATGCCGTCCACCGGAAAGACGGTTGCCTCTATCGAAGAGTTGTCATGGGTGAAACGATATCCCGAAAAGGTTTCGGCATGATCTCGGCGGCTCTTGATGCGCCGCTCGTAAATTCGATATTGCACGCGGCGGTCTTGCAAAGTCTGCGCAACGAGTTCGGCGCTATCCGAGAAGACGTGCAAATTTACTGCTGAGTTCGCCGCCGCGGTGCCGTGAAGAACCGGACCGACAAGACGAGGCGTAAATGCGGCAAGTAATTCCATTGCAGATAACGCCGCCTCTCTAAGAATGCGCAACAAATCGAGATGGGATTCCCGTCCAAACAGTTTTAGATGTTCACCTACCGCATGTTCGATCTCCGGGTTGCCCGGCAGTGATCCGCGCGTAGACAAGCCGAGTCGCTCGGCGGCTTTGGTTTTTGCAAGCCGGTAATCCTGAATGCCCTGCTCGACAATTATGCGTGCGGCTTCTTGCGCGAGCATGGTTCTGGCACGGTCATTTTCGTTTGATGCTTTCTTGGGCACGGCTAAAAAAGCTCCTCCGGCTCTTCTTCATCGAGGGCGCTGGGGTCATTAAAGGGGTCAATGACCACGTCGGCTAGCTCACACACAGGAACATGCCCTTCACGAAATACTTCGAACATTACGTCATAGCTGGGATCGACGGCGCTGGCCGGGCAACCGGTCTTCTTGGAAATTCGAACGCTGACTATGCCCTCGGGAACGGCGAGTTGATGCAAGGGCGCGCCTCGCAAGGCAATGCGATTGAACTCTATCCAGATTGGCAATGCCGTCCGCGATCCTTCCTCACCCGGGCCCAGGGGCAGATCGTCGTCATAGCCGACCCAGACCACGGAAACCAGGTCTCCATTGAATCCACCAAACCATGCATCACGCCGATCGTTGGATGTGCCGGTCTTGCCGGACAAGTCACTACGTTCGAGAACGCGGGCACGGCGTCCGGTACCGCGCAAGATGACGTCCCGCATCATGTCTTGTATCAAATAAGCGTTTTGCGCGGTGATCACCCTTGGTGCCGCTTTGATGTCAGCAAAGAGCTCCGGCGCGAGCGAAGCATCCGGCCGAAAGGTCTCACCGACGTCGGCCATCAACTCGAGCGACACGGTCTCATCGAGCTCGTCAGGATCAGCAACATCGACGAGCACGGGTTCAGCGTCTGTAGCAGCTTCGCACTCCCGGCAAACGATGAAAGGCTCCGCACGATAAAGCATCTGGCCGTCCGGCCCGCTGATCGTATCAATTACATAGGGCTTGACGGCAAAACCACCGTTGGCAAAAGTCGCATAGCCTTGCGCCATCTCGAGAGGCGAGGCGTTGCCGCCGCCGAGAGCGAGCGAGCCATTTCTCGGTAGCGCAGACTCGCCGAAGCCGAACGGCTCCAGATGTCTTACAGCATTCATGACGCCGGTGTTGTAGAGCAGCAGTCGTACTGAAGCCAGGTTCATCGAACGAACTAACGCCTCCCGAACTCTTGTCGGGCCGTAAAACTTACCGCTGTAATTGATGGGCCTCCAAAACTCTTCCAATTCCGATGATTCGATTACAACAGCATTGTCTTCGACGATCGTGGCCGGTGTGTTTCCACGCTCTAGCGCGGCGGAATATACAAAGGGCTTGAACGCCGATCCCGGTTGGCGGGCTGACTGAACCGCGCGATTGAACTTGCTGATTCTGAAGTCGAAACCTCCGGAGAGACTGGTAATCGCACCGTCCCTCGGATCCAGAGAGACGACCGCCGACTGTGCCGCCGGCATTTGTGCAAGCGCCCAGGAGCCGAGCGTTGTCGGCATGACGTGAATAATCTGCCCGGGAACGAGTACGTCCGCAATGGTGTCGGGAGGTTCGCCCGTCGTTTCTCTGTCGACAAAGGGCTTGGCCCATGAAACGCCCTGCCAGGGCAATACTGATCGCGAGCCGTTTTGCAGGACGATCTCTGCACTGTTGTCTTCATTTATCGCCGTTACGATCGCGACATCGAGCTCACCCGGATTAGGCTGGTCTGCCAAAGCGAGTTGAATATCCTCGGGCCAATCACCATACGGCGTAAGCAGAACCTCGGGGTCGACCTCAAGCTCAGCGATCGGACCTTTGTAGCCACGCCTTCGCGTAAACTCGAGCAAGCCGTTGCGCAAGGCATAAGTTGCCCCGAGCTGTAGTCTTGAATCGAGTGTTGTCACTACCTCGAAGCCCGCCCGGTAGGTGTCCTCTCCGTAACGCTCGAGCATTTCCTGTCTGACCATTTCCGCTACATAGGGTGCGGATAGCTCGGTGGCTGTGCCGTGCAGCGTGGACTGCATCGGAAAAAGAAGTGCCCGTTGATAGGTGTCGTTGTCTATGTAGTCGAGATCCAGCATTCTCTCGAGCACGTACGAGCGCCGCACTGTGGCGTTGGTGGCGCTACGCACAGGGTTGTATTGTGAAGGTGCCGGCAATACGCCGGCGAGCGTGGCGGCCTCGGCGACATTGACGTCTTTCAACGGCTTGCCGAAATAGACTTGCGCAGCCGCGGCCACGCCGTAGGCCCGCTGACCGAAAAACATCTTGTTGAGGAACAGCGCGAGGATTTCCTCTTTGGAAAATTCCTGTTCGATTTTGTAGGCGAGAAAAGCCTCGCGCAGCTTGCGCGTGAAAAGCTGTTCCCGGGACAGGAAGTAGTCGCGGGCGAGCTGCTGAGTCAGCGTGCTGCCGCCACCCGAAATCTCGCCGGTACCGATCATGCGGATACCGGCCCTGATGATGCCCTGGTAGTCGATCCCCGGATGCTCGAAAAACCGTCGGTCTTCGGCAGCGACGAATGCACTGACGACGTGAGCAGGCAGTTCGTCGAACGTGACGAGAATGCGGCGCCGCTCTCCAATCTCGGCGATCAGGCGGCGATCGCGGCTAAAGATCCGCAATGGTATCTGTAGGGGAATCTCGCGGATCGTCTCCGCTGGCGGCAGGCCGGGGGCGACATAGTAATAGGCGCCGATGACAGCCGAAGTAACCGCCACGCCGCCCGCAGCGCCCAAACCGGCAAGCAATATGAGCCACTTCGCATAGCGGCTCTTCCGCCGGGGAGCGACTTCCTTTTCCTGCGTAGCTGAGGTCTGCATGGTTAGAGCGTTTTAGGCCGAAGCGAGAATTTAGACAGCGTGAGATACCTATGTTCGGACGATAATGTGGCAAACCGGTGCGGGCGAAATGATATCCGGGGACAGTCCAAGCCTGCAATGTCGACCATACGGTTAATCATGCCTTATATATAAGGTGAGCCCCGAAGGGGCGGCAAAATGCCCGAAAAAGGCCCTGACGTCAATGATTCGAGCCTGCGCCCGGGCCGCCAGGACCGATCAACGGGTTACCGTTCCGAGCCGCCAACCAGTTCACGGAATGGGGGCCCGTGCGGGCTTACCATACGGATCGCTGGATCGTGAACAAAGTCACGTTTTATTTAACATTTTATTGATATATAGTTAAATCGAATAGCTAGGGACTAGCTGAAAAGTGCCCCGCAACTTACCGACTTAGAAGGAAAAATACGTGTTTTTT